>JACMQJ010000258.1 GCA_014377055.1 Candidatus Sericytochromatia bacterium | reverse complement strand
CAGAAAACATACCACTTTTCATTGCCATTATTGTATAAAAAGCTTGCTCACCTTGCATAGAACCACATTCAGCATGAATAACATCCCCACCTTTTAGATACAAAAGACCCATTTGCATAGAAACAGGATCAGTAATAGAAATAAGTTTTTGTTTTCTGGCAAGTAAAATCATCTGAACAAAATCAAATAAATCTATATCAAGAATATTTCCAGTAAAACCCTTATCAGCAAGTGTTTCATTAATAAATTTTCTTAATTGATTAAGATCCACAGGTTTTTCAAAATATCGAAAAGCACCTATTTTTTTTGCTTCATCTCTAATGGTAGTAGACCCAAATGCTGTCATAATTACAACTTTAGATTTTGTATGGTTTTTTTTAATCCAATTCAAAAACTGAAAGCCATCAACATCTGGCATTTTCATATCAGTTATTACTAGCTCAAAAGGAGAGGCATTTAATAGTTCTGCTCCTTTTTTGGCTGAATCCGCAGTTGCAATAAAGTATCCTTCTTTAGAAAGGTACTTTTCCATTGACCAAGTTATATTTTGCTCGTCATCTACAATTAAGATCTTCTTTTTTGTTGACATATGGCACTCACCTAAAAATTTGATAGTTCAAGATATTTTCTAAAAATTATAACACACTACTAAACTTTCATTAGTTTAAAGCTATAATTTATATGTTTTTGATATGTAAGTATTTATTTATTTTAATTGATATAGCATTGGATCTTATTTTTGTTTTAGGGTAAGTAGTATTAACAATAATGTTAAAAAAAAGTTTATCAGCTTTATCGCTCACTATTTTATTAGCATTATGTACTAATAATAGATCATTTGCTAGTGAAAGTGTACAATTAGAGTCTAACCATTTTACCCACTCATTTAACATAGGTAAATCTCCTAATCATCCTGAAAGAAAATGGAAAGTTTTGGAAACAGAGCATTTTTTAATTCATTTTTATCAAGGATTTGAAGAATTAGCTAAAACAGCTTCTAATATTGGTGAAGAAGCTTACTATAAAGTTACAAAAGATTTAAAAGGAAATCCTAGCTCAAAGATACCCATCTTATTAACCCAGGATGAATTTTTGAATGGTTATGCTGAACCAATAAAGAATCGAATTGTCTTAGACCCTATATTAATGAGAAGTTCAGTTATTGGAGCCAGAAGATTTATCACTCATGAATTTACTCATATTATTACTTATGAAGCTCTAAGTACGGGGCCATCAATTACAAAATTATATGGTCTTAATAATACTCCTACTTGGTTTTTGGAAGGTCTTGCACAGTATGAAGCTGAATATTGGTATCCATCTTATGACCGTATGTTAAGACTTAACACCCTTGAACGAACAATTTTAAGTCCAACAGAACGTGATGCTTTTAGTATACTTGGAGCTGACGAAGGAGCTGCTGGATATAATGAAGGTTATTCAATTACAAAATATATTTTTGAAACTTATGGTCACGATAAATTAGCAAAAGTTCTTGAAGAAATAAAATCAAGTAATGTTCCTCTTGCAATAGCCTTAGAAAGAGTTATTGGTAAGTCTTTATTAGTTTTGGAAGCTGATTGGCGACAATCATTAGAAGAAAATTATCGAAAACAAATAGAAGGAAAAGATCAAACCGTCAAAAATTATGAGACAGTTGTTGACAAAGAAAAAAATGATGCCAATATTCGACCAAAAGTATCTCCTGACGGAAAAATATTTACTTATATGACCTCTCAAGGTAGGGGAGGATATGTCAATATAAGAGGTAAATTAATTGGTTTGATGCCAATTAGAGCTAGACTTTTAAATCAAAGTAAAAAATCAGATCAAAAAGTAGCAGGTGAAAGAGTTAATAATGGTGTTTTTACTGAAAAAGACTCAAAAAGTGCTTTATTAGCTGGTGGAGTACTAGATTATGCTTGGTCTTACGATAATAGTACCATTGCTTTGACACAAGTTGCTGGAGATTATCTAGGTAATCCTGATACACAACTTGGTTTTACCAGTATGAAAATAGTAAAAAATAAAATAGAGTCAAAAGATATATACAATTACGATTATCAAATATTTGATATTAATGACAAAGAAAATAAGACACCTCTAAAGTCTTTCGCTAGCCCAACTTTTTCACCACTCAATAAAAAAACATTGGCTTTTGTTGCTACAACTAATGAGATAGCTAATATTTATCAAATAAATCTGAAAGATCTTGATAAAAAAGAAACTAAAGTAAAAGCTATGCCGATTACAACTACAAAAGGCTATTTATATCGAGATCTATCTTGGTCGCCTGACGGCAAATATATTGTTGCCAATATGTATAAACCAGGTGATGGTGGTAATTTGGCTTTAATAGATATTGGTAATGGAGAAATAAAATTATTAACTAAAGATTCTGTTTTGTATACTAATTCGGATCCTTCATGGACAGATGACTCCAAAAAAATATATTTTTCCTCAGACAAAGACAATATATCCAACCTTTATTCTTTTGACTTAACAAATAACAAGACTGAAAAATTATCAAATTCTTATGCAGGTCTAGAATTTCCATTTTTTAGAGATAATTTATTATATTTTACTAGTTACTTCGCAAAAGGCACTGATATAAAAAGAATAGATATTAATAAACTCCAAAAATTTTCTACCAAGCAAGTAGAACCCGAATTAATAAAAGATATTCCTATTGTTGCAGAAAATAAAAGTTATAAAACTAGTGATTATGTTCCTTGGTTATCTCCTGATTTAATAATTCCAATTACAGGAGTTGACGAAAGAGGCGATCAGATAGGTCTTAGAGCCAGTTTTGATGATATATTACAAAAACATGCTGTTAATGCAACTGTTGTCTATGGTTTATTAAGCTCAAGAATTAGTTATGGAATTAGCTATGTAAATTATATGCTTGATCCTCTCTTGGCGGTTCAATTTAGCGAATTTCCTAGTATTGCAGCAACTCAAGATGGTAAAACTTATTATTATCAAAGGGTAAGGGGTCTTAATTTTGTTGCTAGTAGACCGTTATTTAATGAGTTATCTCAACAAATAAGTAATGTTGGGACTATTGAGCTATCGTTTAACAATCTTGATCCAATTCAAGAATCTGTAGCTACAGGAACTGACAAAAATCTGATCAGATCAGGGCTTAATAATTTTGTTTCTTTTAATTTTAGTTCTCAAGATGTATCAGGTGGTTCTACTGCTGATATACATCCAACTAATGGGTATAGATTTGACTTCAAAGTAGAACATGCCAACAAATTATTACAAAGTAAATATGAATATACACAAGTTCTAACAGATATAAGAAAATATGTTCCTCTCTGGTATAATCATGCTCTAGCCTTACGTGGAGCTTTTGAATTTAGTACAGGTAATACAACTCCTCTATTACTAGGAGGTCCACCTGTAAACTTGAGTATTGGTATTCAAGACTTTATACCATTACGAGGTTTTAATATTGCACAATTTATAGGTAATAGATTGGCTCTTGTAAGTACAGAGTATAGATTCCCTATTTTTACTAGAATAAATACTGTTTTGAATGGTTTATATATTGATTCAGTTTATGGTGCTGTTTTTCTTGATGCTGGTGATGCTTGGTTTGCTGAACAAAGGAATCCACAATTAAATTTGGGTGGTGGTGGCGAGCTTCGTTTTAGAGTTGCTGTTGGAGGTAGAGGAACACTTGGTGCTTATGTTGGACTAGCAAGAAAATTAACATATTTATCAACAGAGCCTGTTAATAATCAATTTTATTTTGGTTTTGCTAATTCATTTTAAAATATTATCATCATCAAATATAAAATAGTTTTATTAAAGATGTAATAAATATAGTTAAAATAAGTACATTATTTGTTGATCATTGTACTAACTATGCCTTATTATATATATTAGCGATAAAAATATAAATACCTTGGGGGTAATTGTGACTCTATCATTAAGTGCATGGAATCTAATCAGATCAATGAAATCAGTTGATCAATGGAGTAATACAATCAACGCCAATATTACAGGCTCTCTTCGT
>JACMQJ010000257.1 GCA_014377055.1 Candidatus Sericytochromatia bacterium | reverse complement strand
GTTGCCAAACCACCAGCTTGCTCACATAAAAATGCTAAAGGTTGAAGCTCAAATAATAATCTCAGTTTTCCAGTAGGAGCATCTTGTAAAGCAGGATAAGAAAATACACCACCTTTTTTCATAAGTAATTGATTAACGTCAGGCACAAGTCCGCCACTGTATCTTAATTTATAATCATCATTTTCTAGTGTTTTTATATAATTTGTATGTTCATCTGTCCATAACTTTTTTAGACCGCCTGGAGAATATATTTTACCTTTGTCATTCATTTTTATGTTTTTTTGAGTAAGAATAAACTCTCCTTCTGGATTAAGTACAAATTCACAAACACCCTGACCTGACGTATAGACCATAGTTGTTAAAGGACCATAAAGTATATAAAAAGATGCAGCAAGATTTCTTCCATGTTTTAAAACACTTTTACCATAATGAATACCAACAATAGTACCAATAGATAAGTTAACATCAACAAGTGAAGATCCGTCCAAGGGATCTAAAGCCACTGAATACTTAGCATGATGATTATTATAAACAATCGCCTCATCTCTTTCTTCAGAAGCATATTCACCAATATAATCGAGCTCTCTGATTGTTTCTTCAAGAATTAGATCGGCTACTTTATCAAGTTCTAATTGTTCATCATTAGAGGCATTTTGTGTCCCTGAAAGCTTTCTGTTTGCTTCGTTTATTTTTGCTGAAATATATTTGGAAGCAACCGAAATTGCATGAACTAATCTTCTAAGATCAGGATCTATACCTTCATCATATAAATATTTTCTTAATTGTGTATCTTTGTGATCCATGAAAAGCTACTCCTTTGTAGTAAAAAAGAGGGCTTTGACCCTCTTAATAATTTTATGTACTTATTAACAACGGATTGAAACCCATTGTTCAAAACCCTTGTTTACTCGGTGAAAAAACTTCAGACCAATTTTATTTTAAGTGTAGAAAAAATAGACTAAATCTTTTTCTTTGCATCAAACGCATCTCTCAAACCATCACCAAAAAAGCTAAAAGCAAAAACTGAGATTACTATCGCAAATCCTGGTATTAGCAACCAAGGTTTTGATTGTAAAACACTTATGTTACGAGCTTCTTGGAGCATTAATCCCCAACTAGCTTGAGGGTCTTGTATTCCTAGTGATAAAAAGCTAAGTGCTGCTTCTCCAAGTGTATAAGCTGGAATAGAAATTGTAGCTGATACAATAATCCATGATGACATTTGTGGCAAAATATGTTTGACAATAATTTGTAAATGAGGAGCTCCAACAGCTCTTGCAGCCTCCACATATTCCATTTGTTTTAAACTTAATACCTGCCCTCGATAAATACGAGCTTGACCAGCCCAGCCAATAAAAGCTAGAATGACTGTAATCAATAAATATCTCTGAAATGAAGTTAAACCCTGTGGCAGTGTTGCAGAAAGAGTTAAAAGTAAATACAAACTTGGAAAGGTAATAATTGCCTCAACTAATCTCATAATGATGGTATCCGTTAATCCACCAAAATATCCCGCTATACCACCCATCAATAGTCCTATCGGATAAGAAATAGCAATAGCAATAATTCCTATTGTTAATGATACTCTTCCACCAAATAAAATTCTTGAAAAAACATCTCTACCTTGAAGATCTCCACCCCACAAATACATTCTAGCAGGTGCTTCAACAGTAAAAAGGTGTATATCAGATGGTATCAAACCAACTAACTTGTATGGTTCACCATGACTAAAAAATCTGATTGGATAAGCCATATCAAGGTTATAAACTTTTTTATTGGTAAGATTTGTATTATCAAATTCTTCTTTATAATCATAAATGAATGGTCCAATAAATTTACCTTGGTGCATAAAATGTATTCTTGACGGAGAAGCATAAGGCTTAGCTCTATCTGCTGATGCTTCTCCGTAAGGTGCAAGAAATTCAGCAAAAAGTATCGAAAAATACATAACTGCAAGCATAGCTAAACCCATAATGGCTAGCTTATGCTTAAAAAATCTTTTTAATATTTTTTGATTGGTAGATACCATTGGTGGAAGCGTACCTGTTCCACCAGTAACCGATTTTGTTGAACTGATTGAATCTGCTATATCAGAATCTAAAGATCTTGTTGACATTATTTTAAGCCTCTAATTTAATTCTAGGATCAGTTAATCCTAATAAAAGATCTGCAAGTAAATTACCAAATAATAACATAACCGAACTGATAATTAATCCAGCCATAACTAAGCTTAGATCATTGCCAAGTAATGCTTCTAACATCATCTGACCCAAACCAGGCCAAGAGAACAATATCTCAACAAAAGCTGCCCCGCTCAGCAAACCAGCCAGTTCAAAACCTAATAAAGTAATCATTGGATTTAAAGCATTTCTAACAGCGTGTTTATAAATAACAACGCTTTCAGGTAAGCCTTTTGCTCTAGCTGTTCTGATATATTCATCATTTAAAACATCTAAAAGATTTGCTCTCATTCTTCTTTGAAGAGCCGCAACACTAATCACTGAGAGTGTTACTGTTGGTAACACGAGATGGTATAAAACATCTGGAATATATTTACTATAATGATAAAATAATCTATCAATATGATTAATTATGTATGAAACCTTGTCAAAGAAAGTAAAATATTTTATTTTACCCAATTCATTATCTACTTGTCTACCTGTTTCTAAAGATAAAATACCTTTACTTGATTCGGCTTCAGTTTTTACTTTAGATGCTAAGTCTTGTGGAAATTTATCAAGTTTTGGAAGACTATCAACTAATTTTGATACAACTGAAGAAACTGTTTTATCTTTACTATAGTCAAGATCTAACTCTAAATCAGTTTTGAGTGATTGAATTAACTCATCTTTATCAGACTTATCTTTTACTTCTAAATCAGCTTTTGCTCTCTCAGGAGATACATTAGCAGTTGAATCAAACTCATATTTACCAGCATAAATAGATTTAATCTTTGACAAATGATTATCATCAACCGATGTCATACCTGAGATTGGAAACCAACCCGTAGAAGCTGCAAATAATAATAAAAGGATAGCTAAGAAAAAGTCAGGAAATCCCATAAAAAAGTATGAGGTTGAGGACAAAACCTGATCTATCAAAGAGTATTGCTTGACTGCCAGATAAATACCTAGTGGAATGGCTATAATCCAAGTGACAACTAGTGAAGCTAGACCCATAACCAATGTATTGCTAAGTCTTTCTACAATTAAGCTGCTAACACTAGTTTTGTAGAAGTAAGACTCACCCATATCGCCTATAACAAATTTTCTTGCCCAGTTAAAATATCTGGTTGGCAATGGTTCGTTTAAGCCAAGTCTTTTAACTTCTCTGTCAATGGTTGCTTGAGTTGTTGTGGGATTCATTCTCAATTGACCTATAGGATCTGCTTTTGCATAAACTTCGGCAATCTTGATGATTCCGAAAGCTATCATTGAGATAATAATTATTAGAGGTATCATCTCCAATAATCTTTTAATAATATACCTTAACATCAATTTCCCTTTTTAAAATTAAAATAATTCTCAAATTATGCTTTACTTAGTTTCTTTCCAAAATTTTTGTATCTATAAACAAGGGGTTTAAACCCCTTGTTCAAATTTGGATAGAACCAAATTACTACTATTCTTTTATAAATTGTTCAAAACTGTTCCAATTTACTGTATTAAGACCATTTCCACCATTCAAACTAGGATATGTATTGCCTATATTATTACGTGCAGCAACTAAAGCAAATTTATTTACTGTGTATAAAAATGGAATATTATCTGATACTATTTGTTGAGCTTTCCAATATAGTTGTTTACGTTTTTCTCTATCAAACTCTTGAGCTGCTTGCTCCCATAACTTTATAACATCTTTTTCCCATTGCTCATAAGATGTTTCTCTTGATTTCCAAACTTTATTTTGCTCAACATTACCCATATTGAACATGTGCATACGACCACCCAGTCTCCATGAATTAATACCACCATGAGGCTCTACACTACTTCCAGTTAGACCAATCATAACCGCATCCCAATCAAGAGTTTCATCTATTTGTTGTACCATTGAATTAAATTGAACAGGCTTGTAATTAACTTTAATACCTAATTTTTCCCAATCGGCTCTAATAATACTACATGCAGCATCTCTCGTTGTATTACCACTGTTTGTAACAAGGCTAAACTCAACTTTATTACCTTTACTATCCATCAAGTTACCATCAGCACCTTTTTTAAAACCAGCCTCCGTTAACATATCAGCTGCTTTTTTCATATCGTAATCATACTTAGTAATATTTGGATTATAAAAAGGATTTTGCTGACTTATATCAGAAATTTGTGGTGATGCAAGTCCTCTGTAGATACTTTTGATCATTGTATCTTTATCAATAGCATGAGCAAGTGCTTGTCTAAATTTTACATTTTTGAACCATGCTGATTTTACTGGTTCGACAATTTGTTTACCTTTATCATTTTTAGCTGTCGATAAATTAAACATAATAAATAAAGTTCCATCATCTGGTCCTAGGTTAGTTATTTTAAAATTTTGTTTGGCTTCATCAGGTTTTAAAACTTCAAAATCTTGACCACCACGTAAAAAGTATGAGTCTGTTTCTTTAGCTTTAAACTTAATCATTTCAACTTCTTGATCTTTAACAATTTCAGTTATATATTCTAGGATGTAAGGTAAAGACGCACCTACAGCATTTTTTCTCCAATACTTGTCATTCTTTTCAAGAATAACTCTTTGACCTGGTATATATTCTTTTAATTTGAATGGACCATTACAAACTAATGATTTTGGATCGGAGCTAAGACCACCCCATTGATTAAAGCCAATTTTTCCAGAGGCATCTTTTTTGATAAGACTTGCTAAAATATGTTTTGGAACAATAATAGATGCTAAACCACTTCTTTCAAAAGGGACAAAAGGTTTTGCTGTAGTAAATTTAATGGTTAAATCATCAACTTTTTCAACTTTAGGAAACTTACCTTCCACCAATAAACCATCTCTTGAATTTGTAGGTATGTCAGGATTATTGATAATATCATTATAGGTAAAAAGAACATCATCAGCTGTTATAGGTTTACCATCTGACCAAAGTAAGCCTTTTTTCATTTTTACTGTATAAGTTTTTTTGTCAGGGCTAACGGACCATGATTCAGCTAACTCAGGTTTAACTTCAGTTGTGAGAGGATCTGTATAAACTAATCCTACATACATTTGTCCTAATATATCATTTGAACTTGTTTCAGCAGCCAAATAAGCATTAAATGTCTTGGGTGGAGAGAAGCTAGTAATTGTTCTTTTGCCACCAGCTTTTCCAACTACAGGCTTATAGTCAACTTTGGTAGCAACAAATGGAGCATTACTCGCTGGAGTTGCTGAAGAATTGGATGTTGATTTATTTGCTACAGGTGAAGAACTAGTATTTTTTGTATCTTTTCCCTCTTCTGACGGGCAACCTGATAACATAAGCGATAAAGTTAAGGCAGTCATCAATAGTGTTTTAGTTTTTGATAGTAGTTGCATCTTTTCTCCTAGATTTAAAATTTTAAAATAAGTATTTTTTAGTAAGCTAGCAATTACTGGTTAACAATTGCGGGTATTGACAATAAAACCGCAAGAACTGCCCAGATAGTAGCTGAAATAGCTGTTATTCTATTAAGTCCATCTTCTGCACCTTTTTGACTTCCAAAAAGTTCTGATGGAGATCCAAGACCACCCATACCCATAGTTTTTGCAGGATGCAATAAAACACTAAGAATAACTGCCATAGATGCAAGAAACTGTATTATGTATAAAGTTGTTTTCAAAATTAAGATTACCTTTTATATTAATTTAATCATAAGAAATTAGAAAAATTTAAATTATAGTATATTATGCTAATGTAAGCAAAGTCAACAACTCGAGTAACTTACTCTAACATTTTTTATATTATTTAAAATAATAGACTTGATAAAGAATATATCTCTGTTATTATGTTGGATAAATATTCTTTAAATATTCTTTGATAAATTTATGAATAACCTAAAAAAAATGTTCTTTTTGAGTTTTATACTTATTATTGTATCTTGCTCAACAAAAACTAGAAATAAATCATCTTTTGATATTTATTCTGACGATTATGTCTCCAAAGAAACATCAATATCTGAGATAAAACTAAGACAAGATAAAATAGCAAATCTAAATTTTAATATAATAAGAATTGAAAACTATAATTCAAAATTAAAGCAAAAAATTACTTATGATAATTCATTCAATTTATATAATGAGTCTATGGAGTCAGCTTATGATAAAAATAAGAAAATTATTGATCAACTAAAAATGGATTCTAACCAATTAAAAACTGAAATAAGAGTTATTAAAAGAAGAATTAAAAATGTTGAAAATGATAATTAATGTTTGATTGTTAAGAAACTTTTAACTTAATATTTTTTTTTTGTTTTAACACGAACCAATGGATTAATTTTATTCTATAATGAAGTTAACTATTTTAAAAATTTGAAAACTTTATGGGAGATTAAAATCATGGCAATTAGTCCTTTAGGCATCAATAATATTGTTGCTAACCAAGAAAGAAACGTAACACCAGTAGTTACATTAGCAACTCAAAAAAAAGACGAGCAAAGCTCAACAGTAGTATCAGCACCAACCAAAACACCTGAAGCACGTAAAGATGAGTTTTTGGAATCAGGTCGTAAAGTTTTGGGAGATACTAAAGTAGAAGCACCTAAGGAAGAAAAGAAAGAAGCTTCAAAAAATACTGGAGCACCAGTATTAGAAGCACCAGCAAAAAGACCAGGTGGCGTTGAAGAGCAACAAGCAAACTTGAATCAAAAATTATCAGGTAATCTTCTACAAGTAGCTGGTAATGCTAACGCATTAGCTTCAGCTCAAAATGAAGCTAAGGCTTCAGCTCCAGCTCAACTCGGATAATTAATTTAAAATAAAATTATTTTGGATCAGTTTTTAATTAGACTGATCTATTTTGCGTTTATAAATGAAAACAATAGATTTTAAACAACTCAATACTCAACTTAGTATCATAAAAAAGAAGCTAAGACTTGAAATAGATGAAACGATCTTAATACAGACTCTTAGCAAACTCTCTTCCGAAATTGAAAGCTTAAAAAGAGAAAAACAATATCTTGAAAAAAATAAACAGTTAATTGAAATATTACTCTCTGATTATCAGTATGTATTAGGCACTAATAAATTTAATATAATAAAATTAAAGAAAGAAATAGAAGCTAATATCAAAGAGAATATTCAACAAATTATGTATAAATCTCAAAAATATGATAGTAACAAGATTTTGTTAGAGTTTATTACAAATGAAAATTTAAATTAATTTACCTTAAATAGATTTTAACCAGTACTTAAGTTTATATTAACTTTTATCTAACAAGTTTTATCCGCAGATTATCTATAATTAAATAAATTAAGTTACATAAACTAAATTTTAAATATTTAGTTAAGTAGAGGACTAAAAAATGAAAAAATTAAAACAAGTAATGACAACTACATTGGTACTATCAAGTCTTTTGTTAGCTTCATGTTCAAACTCAAATGTTAATGGAACAACTGTTTCTAATACAGATAAGATTGCCGTTGTTGAAACAAAATATACTGAAAATACAGACTTAAGCCAAGATGAAATTAATGAAGTTAATAAATTAGTTGATAATTCTGATAACAAAGTTATGTCAGATAGCTTTGGTGTTAAATCAGCTAACGAAGGAAAAGATGTAAATATAGATTTACTTCTATACAATCCTAAAGCTGCCAAAAGAGCTCGTTTTTGGGGTATCAAAAATGCTAATAAATTACTTTATGCTGGTAGCTCACCAACAAAAAGATGGTTTTTAAATAAAAAATTAGGTGGTCTTTTTGCTTCACAAGCATTCAAATCACAAGTTTTGTTTTGGGTAGAAAGAGCTGATGTATTAAGATTAAAAAATGTAAGTCTTGATGATTCATTTTTACTTATTATGTCGGGTATTACAAGTGTTCCACATCTCGCAAGATTTAATAATCCTTTTGATCAGGCTGCTATTACAGTTCAGTTATCATTACTAGCATTTCAATATGGTATGAAAATACCTAAGTTTGATGATGTTAAATCTTGGACTAATGAAGCTACAATGACAGCTCCAGTTCTTTACTAAATATTTAAAAAGGAGTTTTATAACAATGGTAAATCCAGTTAATAATGTTGGTAATAAACAATATACTCAACTTAAGCCACCTTCAGAGCTTTATAGACATGAGCCACAACATAACACATCATATAATCAAGATGCAGTTAATGTTATGTCTTCTCAAAGTATCAGTTCTTTAACACAATATGGAGTTGGTGCTTTATCAGGATATAAATATCAAGGCGAATTTGTTGGGGCATCACAAGCTTTTGCAAACAGTATAAAAACGGGCGGTTTTTCTGATGTTCTTGGAGCAGTTAAAACGACAAGTTCTACCATGATTTCAACAGGTGCTAATGCTGCTGGTGTAGGTGCATTGTTAGGCGGAGGAGTTTCTCTTGTATCAAATTCAATAGGAGTCATCTCAGGTAGTAGGTCTTTTCAATCAGCTTCGGCTAATGTAGTAACTGATTCTGTTCAAGGTGCAGTAAGTGGAATAGGTGGTTTTGCTTTAGGCGGAGTATCTGCTCTAGCTATGACTATGCTTAAATTTACTGGTACACCTGTAATTGCTGTTGGAGTTATTGGTGGTGCTATTGGTGCCTCATTAGCAAACAAATATTTTCATACAGAACATTTAAGAAATGCTTTAGGTGGATATTGATTTAACATAAGTTAAATATTAATAAGTTAGTCAAAAAATATCGAGAAGTCTGAGTGTCACACTTGGACTTTTTTATTATTTAGATATTATTAAATAACCTTATATCCTTTTCAGTAAACCAGTTAATCTTATGTATTTTCTGCCAATATCATTACAGATTTGAAATATTTTTTTTGGTAGCTCATTTAAACTATTAT
>JACMQJ010000256.1 GCA_014377055.1 Candidatus Sericytochromatia bacterium | reverse complement strand
GTAAAAATAGCTGGTGAAAGTGGTGTAAAAATAGCAACAAAAGTTGCTAGCAAAACTGGTACAAAAGCCGCTAGTAAAATAGCTACTGACGTTATAGAAAAAGCAACTGCAGAAGCTGTAACCAAAGCAACTACAGAAGTAGCTGCAA
This sequence comes from Candidatus Sericytochromatia bacterium, assembly GCA_014377055.1. Lineage (GTDB taxonomy): Bacteria > Cyanobacteriota > Sericytochromatia > UBA7694 > JACMQJ01 > JACMQJ01. Next base: position 1,480 of record JACMQJ010000256.1, on the reverse strand, counting down.
AAGGTGGAGTAAAGTTTGCAACTAAAGTTAGTAAAGCTATGCCATGGGTTGGTACAGCTGTGGGAGTCGGAATAGCTGCTTGGGATACAAAAGACGCTATAGATAAAACAAGAGATGGTAAATCTAGCACTGTAAGTAAAGTATTAGCTTGGGGAACAGTTGGACTTGATGTTGTGTCTACAGCGACAACTGCAACTGGTAAAGGAGCCCCTATTGGATGGGTCGCAACCGTTCTTAGTATTGGTACAAGTATTGCTTCTGACTACACCAGATAAAATTATATAAGGAATGTTTTTGGATATACTCAAGTAAAATTGGTTTGCAGTTTTTTGCAGAGAGAATTGAGACATAGCTCAACCCGAACACAGTTTTAATTTTGTAAACCAATTTTGAACAAATATGCAATATTTTTAAGATAAAAGAGTAGAAAATGAGTACAAATATTTCTAATACAAATTTAGGATCTATTTATACAAAACCAGACCCTCCTAAAAAAATATCTAAAGAGATAAATAAAACTCAAGTTAAGAGTGATAATCCAACACTTAAGGATAAATTAGTTACATCTCCTAATAATAATGGTAAAGTTACTCCAAGCTATCAATTCCATGACAAATTAAATCATTCATCTTCATTGGTAAAAGAAGCATCTGTCAAAACAGGAATCGTAATTGCTGAGTATGCCTCCAAATCTATTGCAAAAAAAACAATTGGAGCTTCATTAGGAAAAATAATTGTTAAGAGTTCAACTGTTACTGCAAAAGCTGTTATTAAGTCACTCAGTGAAAATGTTTTTTCAACTGTTGTTTCAACTGCCGTTGAAGAAGTTGCCGTAAAAATCGTAGAAAAAGGTGCGACAAAGGCTGCCGCTAAAGGTGGAACTAAAGCAGCCAGTAGATTATCAGCAGCAGTTCCTTTTGTTGGTGCCTTAGTTAGTGCAGGATTTACTATTATGGATACAAAATTAGCTTATGATCTAACCAAAGATAAAAAAGTTAGTAAATTAAGTGCTGCTTTAGCTTGGGGAACAGTTGGGCTTGATATTGTGTCTACTGTAACGACAGCAACTGGTGTAGGATCTCTTATAGGATGGGTCGCAACAGGTCTTAGTATTGGAACTGGTATTGGCTCAGATTTAACCAAATAACAAACTATTTACCTAGATTTAAAACAATAATTTGTATTTTATTTACAATTTTATCATAAATACCTTATAAATATACATACATAACCATCATTTTATTATCACCTTTTTACCTGAACTCTTATAAATTACAATCTATCTAATAATATAAATATGAGAAAAATAAATATAAATGTACTATAATATCCACTTGGTTTTATTCTTTGATTGGTTATAAAAAATGGTAAATATAATTGTTAATGGAGCTCAATGGGGCGATGAGGGTAAAGGCAAAATTGTTGACTTACTTTCTGAAAATGCTGATTATGTAGTAAGGTTTCAAGGTGGAAATAATGC
>JACMQJ010000042.1 GCA_014377055.1 Candidatus Sericytochromatia bacterium | reverse complement strand
TGGAGCTAGCAAATTAACTCTTTCTGGTGCTAATTGTTCCAAATTAACCTCAACTGGTTCTCCTCTTTGCCATGCTGCTAAAACTTCTGGACTCATTTGTGAATTTCTGAGATCAATATATTGACCACTTTGATGATTTTTTAATATTGATTCGAGATCTCCAGGGCCTCTTATGATATATGTTCCTTTTCCTGTAACACTTTGTCCATTTGATGGTGTATCTTGTCCAGGTTGTGTATCTTTAAAATCTGGAACATCTGATTGCTTTAATTTAGGTTGTTTATAATCAAAAACGCCATAATCTAACATTCCAGGTGAGCTACTGGCACCGATACCGCTCATGTACCTTACATGTTTTATATTATCTCCAAAAAGAAACCTATCATTAATATCAGTTCTGAAATAATGATGAGCTACTATACTTGTACCGTATTGTCCAAAGTTATTTTTCATTATAGTGTTCTCCTTAGTGAAGATAAATTTACAGAATATCCCTAGTAACTTTATTATAAAAAAGACATTCTATCTTGTTTAGATAAATTGTTTATTAATGAACAATTAACACTTTCAAAATAATCTAATTTTTTATTTAGAGTTTTGTTGTTATTTTTTTAATTTCATTAATTCGGTCAAAAATATTTTTAATTAATAATTCACTATGTTCAAGATCCCCACTAGACAAACTTGATAAGGCTCTTTCTCTTAATTCATTTATTTCTCGACTAGCTTTATTTTTATGGGCTACATCAATTAAACTTTCTTCTAATGATGCTTCAATGCTTAATGGTATATTTTCATTTAATTGATTTGATAAATGCGGAATAATATCAAAATCTCTCTTTAAATTTTTTATTATAGACTGAATATTTTTTACTATAGAGTTAAAGCCTATAGGATCATGAGCTTTTATCGAATTTTGTGACTCAAGCAAAAGATTTTCACATTCTGTAATCATCATCTCTGAATTTTCTAAATTAAAACCATATAATAATTTTAATTCTTCAACATTATTTTTACAATTTTCTATATTTACTCTAACATCCGAAAGACTCATATAGCTTTTTTCTTTGATAGATTTAAACTCTTTTCTAAGAGCTACTGATTCCTTATGTAAATCCTCTAATTCTGATTTTAGAACATTACCTTCATCTAATATTTCTCTCAAATAACCTAAGTTATCTATATCATTTTCTTCAAGCTGATTTGTCAATTTATCAAGATATACTATAGTTTTATCTGTTGAATGCTCTAACTTTTCTGTATGAGGAATAATTTTTTTAACTGTTATAGATTGATATTTGGACATTTTATCTATATCGCTGTTTATTTTTTCAGATAATAGATTTATATCTTGTTGCATAGTATCAGCATCAAAATAATATGTTGTTTTTAATTCTTCTTGACGTTTAGCAATCATTTTTTTATTATAAATATAGAATCCAATACTAGCAAATATAATTAAAATAACTAAGATTAAAAGAATGATAATCATATTTTTATTATCAGAAGGTAAGTTGGCAACTTTTTCTTTACTTGTGTCACTATCTGTTTTGTATGAAGGATCAGACTGATTAGACGAATTTTTTTTATTATCTTTATCTTTTGATTTAACTTTAACTTGTTCAGGTGAAAATTTATCCATAATAGCACTTACAAGATTATCATAATCGACTTTTTGAGAATTAGTTATTTTTTTACTTTTTTCATCTTTATTTACTATTTGCCTTTTTTTCATTTCTTCTTTAACATTTTTGCCAATACCATAACCCGTTTTATTAGTAAAAGGATCTATAACAACTAGGATACTATCAGCAGACATTTTCCATGCTTCAAATAATTTTGGAGCATAAAATGATAAATTTACTTTATTTTTTGCATCCAAAAATACAACTCTTATTTCTTTATCAGATTGATTTAAGTCACTTTTTAATCTTGATATATAATTAGAATCAAACTTTTGGGACATATCAATTACATTTTCGCCATCATAAGTTGGATATAGGTCAATAGACTTTACTTCAAAAGTAATAGAAAAAATTATTAAAAAAAAAGTACTCATTGATAGAAAAAATGTGTTTTTAAAAAAGTATATTATTTTATTCATATATTTATCTACTTTTAATAGTTAAAAATGGCGAATAAGTAGTATTGATTAATACTAACAATGATTTTTTTCCATTAAAAGTATAATTATCTTATTATTGTTTATTAATTGTAACAAGTTTTTATTATAAATAATAGCTTTTTCTTTTGATTCACTTTAGAAAGTATTATAAAATATCAATTAGTTATTTTTATGAATATATTAGATGAGCAAAAATATTAAATTTTATAATAAGGTTATTCTCTCATTAGGGATGAATATCTTTGTTTTTGTTAGCCCTATATTTGCAGCATCATTTGTTGCAACAGTTGATCGAAGTAAAGTTTCACTCAATGATCAAATTGAGCTTTCACTAACCGCTAGTGGAGGCAGGGCATTAGATCCAGGTCTTCAAGATCTTAAAGACTTTGAAATAAAATCTACTGGTACATCATCAAATGTCCAAATTATTAATGGCAATATTTCTAGCTCCGAGGTTTATAATTATCGTCTACTTGCCAAACACTCAGGCAAATTAGTTATTGGCTCTATAACAACTCAGATCGATGGTAAAAGTTATTCAACTAAATCTATAACAATAGAAGTAGAAAAAGATAATTCAAGTAAAAATGCTAATAAAAATGATTTAGTTTTTGTGACAGCTCAAGTTGATAATCTCAATCCTTACATTAATCAGCAAGTTATATATACCTTTAGATTTTATCGAAAAGTACAAACTCAAAATAACCAACTCAGCTATCCCGATTTTAAAAACTTTTGGTCAGAAGATGTTGGTAAAGAAATACAATATGACAAAGATCTTAATGGTGAGAGATATGTAGTTACAGAAACTAAAAAAGCTCTTTACCCTAATGAAATAGGTAAGTTAGACATCAGCCCAACTGTACTTAACGCTAATATTATTTTTAAAGATAATAACGATGATTTTGGTGGTATTTTTAATAATATGAGAAGTGAACCAAAAAGATTTATGACCAATGTTATTAAATTAAATGTCTTGCAACTTCCAGAAAATAAGCCTAAGTCTTTTATCAATCTTATTGCTTCTGATTTGAGTGTTACATTTGAATTATCGCCAAAAAATAATTTTAAAGCGGGAGATTCGTTAACTCTTAATATAAAAATAAAGGGTAGAGGTAATATTAATGATATAAAAAAATTACCTTTAAAAATTAAAGATGCAAAAATTTATGAGGACAAATCGTCAAGTAAGTCGTATCTTGAAGCAGATAAATTAATTACAGAAAAAGATTTTAAATACAGCATCATACCTCTAAAAAAAGGTAAATTAGATTTCAACGACTTTAAAATGTTTTATTTTAATGTTATTAGCAAAAAATATGAACCTCTAACTACAAAAAAAATATCTATCAATGTTAATAAATCTGACGATCCTAACTTTGTAGAAAGTAATAATACTCGACAAAATAAAATTCCTAAAAAACAGACAAGTATTGATATTGCTGATATTCATCAAAGCGCTGATGATATTAAAGATCAAAGTATTAACTCATCTGAAATTATCTTTTATTTATTATGGCTAATAATACCAGTAATTATTTATATATTTTTACTTATTGGTAAGAAAGGTATAAAACTAAAGAGCAAAAGTAATAAAAATATCTACAAACAAGTAATTCATGAAATTAATAATTTAGATCTTAATAAGAACGAAAATTTTTATAAAACTATCTTTGGTATTTTGACATTCTACTTAATGAACAGATTTAAAATAAAAGATTTAAATAATTTAAAGTATGATCTTGAATTAAATAAAATTCCTAACGAATATTCAGAGCAAACAATTAAATTAATTAATCAATTTGAGTATCTTAGATTTTCTGGAGATAATATTGATCAAATAAAAAGACAAGAAATTTTAAATTCAACAAAGTCCTTACTCAATAATCTTGAGGAATCAAAAAAATGAAAATATTAAAATATCTGACTCTATTTTGCCTATTAGAAATAACTTTTTTAATAACACAAGTAAGTGCCATACAACAAAATAATATTAATGATTTATTTAATAAAGCAAATAAACTATACAACGAAAAAAAATATATCCAAGCTGTAGATATATACAGGACAATAGAATCTTTAGGGATTAGTAACGGAGATGTTTATTATAATATAGGTAATAGTTATCTGAAAATTAATGACTTAGGCTTTGCAAAGTTATACTATCTAAAAGCCCAAAAATATATTCCTCGTGACCATGATTTAATTAACAACCTCATTCGCGTTAATGAAAAACTCAATGACAAAGTTGATCTATCTTTTTGGGATAAATTAAATTCGATCAATAATAAAATTAGTCTGCAAGAGATGACAACATTATTTTTTACTTTTTGGACAATAACATGGATATTGATATTTATAATGTTTTTTTTGAATAATAACAAAAACACCAGTAACAAGGAATTTAAACCATTTATTAAGATATCATTAAGGGTATTTTTTGTTATTTCATCATTACTTTCATTAAGCTATTTAACACATTTTTACAGTTTAAAAGATAAAAAAGCACTAATAATAACTCAAGAGGCCGAAATAAAGACAGCTAAAGATGTAGATAGTGTTAGCTTATTTAAATTGGAGCAAGGAAATATTTTAAAAATAATTTCAATATCACAAAAATGGTCAAAAGTAGAGTTTGATAATAAATTGGGTTGGATACAAAACAGCTCTATAGAACAAATATAATCAAAAAAATAGAGTAGATAAATAGTCTACTCTATTTTTTATTAATTTTCTATCTGATTAAACTACTAAATCCTTTGCTTTCATCCTGTATTGATTCAAGAAGTCTTGTTAGTAATTGTACAACTTGACCAGCTCTTTGTTGGTCATCTTGAGCTCTTGCAAGTGTCGCCCCTTCTTTTGCTTTAAAGGTGATTCTACCAATTGCTCTACCATAAGTACTTATGTTTATTGTGCTTATTGCAGGACCTGATGATCCCGAAATTCCTTTTTTCTGAGGATCGGTAGGGTCATATATGCCAAAAGTTCCTGTGCCAGATATTGTTGTAGAGGCTAAAACGTCATATACAATACCGTCTGCTTTAACTAAATATCTAGGAACATTTTGATATAATGCTGTAGCCCCAGAAAGACTTTGCGACTCAACTTTTATCTCTCTTCCGTTATTATCGGTGACTTGATATCTTGGACCATCAGCGGTTGTTATTTGTCTTACCGTCACGGGATCACCAGACACTGCATTATTAGTACTTGCGTACCCTGTTGAAACGCCAGTGTTATTTGGATATAATGGAACAGCCTGACCAGACGCATTGCCTGCAGATCCTCCGAACATTGGTCTAGTCGAGTCTGTAAAATCTACAGCTGCGGCAAAAAATAAATTATCAGAAGCCTTTATTTGTGTATCAAAAGCAATACCAATACTGGTAATCAGGTTATTAACAGATAGACTAGTCATTTCTTAAGTTAGCTCCTAAAATTAGAAATTCAATATTTTAATTATAAATCAATAAATGTATTTAAT
>JACMQJ010000041.1 GCA_014377055.1 Candidatus Sericytochromatia bacterium | reverse complement strand
AGTTTTAATTAACCTTTGACACCACCAGCAGTTAAGCCTGATATTAAAAACTTTTGGGCAATAAAGAAGAATATGAGAACTGGAAGACTAACAATGATAGCACCTGCTGCCATATAATTCCAATCTGTATTAAACTCAAAGACAAATGTCCTGAGCCCTACAGGCAAAGTATAATGCTCAGATGTACTCATAAATGTTAAAGCAAACATAAACTCGTTCCAAGCTGTAATAAATGAGAAAAATGCAGTCACAGATAACCCAGGCAATGACAAAGGTAATATTATTTTCCAAAATGTGCCAAAGCTAGTAAGCCCATCAATCATAGCAGCTTCTTCCAGACTTCTAGGAATAGTATCAAAAAAGCTTTTTAGCATCCAGACGCAAAAAGGAAGTGAAATAGTAGAATAAGCAATTAAAAGACCTGTGTATGAGTTTAAAAGACCAAAATTCTTAATTATATTGTATAAAGGAACAATCAATATTGCTCCAGGAAACATTTGCGTTAATAAAAAACTAAAAAGTAAAGTTTTCTTTCCCTTAAACTCAAATCTTGAAAAAGCATAAGCAGTTGTCGAAGCAAGGCATAAACCAATAATAGTCGTAATAACAGCAATCATAATACTATTACCAAGCCACTTCCAAAAAATATAATTATCCATGCTCAAAACATGTTGATAATTTGAAAGAGTAAAATTAGTTGGTATTAGATGAATACCAGGTTTTAAAACATCCTCCTTAAATTTAAAAGATGTTGAAAGTATCCATAAAATCGGAAAAACCGAAATAATACTAGCAAAGATTAGAGTTATATGAGTACCAAGATTTAAGCCTTTTTTTTCCATTTTTACATTGACTCGCTTATTTGTTTAAATGATAATTCAATAGCTAAAATTGTCTTATCTAAATCTTCTTCACTATGAGCAAGAGAAATAAATATAGCCTCAAATTGAGAAGGTGGAAGGTAAATACCTTGATTGTGCATAGCCCAAAAATATTGATTAAACATTTTTAGATTAGAATTTTTTGCCATTTCATAGTTCAAAACAGGCTGGTCGGTAAAAAATACGCACATCATCGATCCTAATCCAGTTAAGCAAAGAGGAATATTATATTTGTCAGAAGCTTCTTCAAAACCTTTTCCGATTCTTTTTGCTCTATAATCAAGACCTTGATACACCTCTTTTTTTTGTAATTCCTTAAGAGTAGCTATACCTGCTGCCATTGCCAGAGGATTACCGCTTAATGTACCAGCTTGATAGACATTTCCAGCAGGAGCAATATGCTTCATAATCTCTTTTTTACCACCATAAGCACCAACTGGTAATCCACCACCAATTATTTTGCCAAGACATGTTAGGTCAGGCTTAATATTATATACTTCTTGAACACCACCATAAGCGACTCTAAAACCTGTCATTACTTCATCAAATATTAGTAATGAGTCATACTTTGTACATAAATCTCTGACTTGTTGCAGGTATCCTTCAAGTGGCATTACCACACCCATATTTCCTGTTACTGGCTCGATAATAACACAAGCAATATCATACGGATACGTTTCAAATACTTGCTCTAATTCTTTGATATTATTGTAATCAACGGTTAATGTATCTTGAGCGACACTTTTGGTGACACCTGGTGAATCAGGTAGACCGAGAGTCGCAACTCCTGAACCCGCATGTACCAGTAGCATATCACCATGACCATGATAGCAGCCATTAAATTTAATTATTTTATTTTTGCCTGTATAGCCTCTAGCAAGTCTAATCGCACTCATTGTTGCTTCTGTACCAGAGTTAACCATTCTAACCATTTCAATGCTTGGCATCGATGAGGTGATTAATTCAGCCATTTCTACTTCTAATCTTGTAGGTGCTCCAAAGCTTGTACCAATATCAAGTTGCTTACGTATAGCATCCAAAATTATAGGATTGCTATGACCCAAGATCATTGGTCCCCATGAGCCTATATAGTCAATATATTCATTATTGTCTTCATCCCATAATTTAGAGCCTTTGGCTCTTTTGATAAATGGAGGACTGCCACCAACAGCTTTAAAAGCTCTTACTGGGCTATTAACTCCGCCAGGAATGATTTCTTTTGCTTTTTCTAAAAGCTCAACTGATGTTTGATTTTTTAATTCGGATATACTCATAAAAGCTAAATTTATTTATCTCCAAAAACTATCCAATTCTTTATATAAAATAAAAGTTTTGGAATACTTAATTATGTAAGACATGATAACTCTTAAAGTATATAAATTCAAGGTAAAACAGTTTAGTAAAATATTAAATAAAAAAAAGAGAAAATATTTAAAAATATTTTCTCTCATCAAAGCAATTATTACGTTAAATGGAATCCGAAAATTTTTGGTTTAGTTTCCTGTTGTTACAACTGCTGCTGCAGATGCAGAAACACTTACTACAGGACTAGGTGATGTAGCAACAATAATAGGTGAAGCACTTGCAGCTGGGCTAGATGATACAGCAGCAGTAGGTGAAGCACTTGCAGCTGGACTAGATGATGCAGAAGCGATAGGTGAAGCACTTGCAGCTGGACTAGATGATGCAGAAGCGATAGGTGAAGCACTTACAGCTGGACTAGATGATGCAGCAGGTGAAGCACTTGCAGCTGGACTAGGTGAAACTGTTGTT
>JACMQJ010000255.1 GCA_014377055.1 Candidatus Sericytochromatia bacterium | reverse complement strand
GTTGAAGATGATTCAAAAGAAAAAATATTATTACTTGAAAAAGATAAGTATGAACATGAATTAGAACTAAAAGAAGCCGAAAAAAAGTTTAATAACATCAAAAAAGAGCAAGAAATACCAAATGATTATAATAATGAAGCTTTAGCTATTATTCATGGTGCTACATTAGTTTTATTGGGATTCTTCCTTTTTCCTACAAGAATGCACGAACGATATCTATTTCCTGGACTATCTTTTTTAGCCATTTCGACAGCCTTAAATTATAGATTAAAAAACCTCTATTACTGGTTATCAGCAACATTTTTACTTAATTTATTTTATGAGTTTCCAGGTGACAAAACAAATATTGGTGCACCTCAATTTATGACAAATTTAGCAAATTTCTTAAAATCTGGCAGTATGTTTAGCGATAACTTTGGTTTCTTTTGGTATACCCCAATTGTTTTAATTAATATTTACATTATTTTTGCTATCATTTACAAACTGTATAATGATTATTTGATTAATGTAAGCAATGAAGATTTAATGTCGTATCAAGAAAATAAACTAAACGAAAAGGAAGACAATAAAGTAATTAAAAATAATTTTTTTGTTCCTCAATTACAAAAGATTGATAAAAAAGATTGGACAATTATTTTTGGACTTTCTGTTATATCATTTTTACTTAGGATTTTTTATATAAAATTTCCAGAAGAAATGATTTTTGATGAAGTTTATCATGCAAGAGCAGCAGCTGAATATTTGAGGGGTATTAATCCTTTTGAATGGGTACATCCACCATTAGCAAAATTACTTATTTCGGTTGGTGTTTCTAATTTTGGTCTTAACTCACTTGGTTGGCGAATAATGCCTGTTATTTTTGGTACTTTCTTTGTACCTGTCATGTATATTTTTGGTAAAACACTTTTTGGAAAAAGATGGCTAGGTGTCCTAGCAGCAGTCATAATATCACTTGATGGTGTCTATTTTGTTCAATCAAGAACAGCAATGACTAATATTTTTGCGACTTTATTTCAAGTAACTGCAGTTATGTTTTTTTGGTTATATTTTCAACATGATTATCATCAAGAAAACAAAAAGAAAGCTTACTCATTTTTTGCTCTTTCAGGATTATTTATAAGTATTTCGCTTGCTACACGTTGGACATCAATGGGAGCTTTGGCTTTTATTCTTGGAGCTTTAATTTGGTATAAATTCTTTTTTAATCTTACATTAGACGATATATCTAAAGGTAATTTTAAGCCTATTCTTAATTCATTTAATAAAAAAGAAATACCTTTTTGGATTATAGGAGCGAGCTGTTTTGTAGTTTTACCTGCAATAATATATTTGCTTGCTTATATTCCTTATATGAGATTGAATCATAATGTTCATGATGTAGTTGAAATGCAAAAAGGTATTTATAATTATCATAAGAACTTGAGAGATCCGCATCCATATTATTCAGAATGGTATACATGGCCATTTTTGATCAGGCCTACATGGTATTATTTTAGAGATTTAAAAGATGGTACTATGGCTGGTATTGTTGCTCTTGGTAATCCTGCGATTTGGTGGTCATCATTATTTGTCACAGCCTTTGTACTTTATAAAGGTATTAAAGAAAAGCAAGCACATTTGTTATATATAGGTCTTGGTTTTGTTGTTCTTTATTTACCTTGGGCTGTATCACCAAGAATAAAGAATTTTAGCCATTATTTGTTTGAGGCAATTCCTTATGCTTGCTTGTCAATAACTTTTATTATTGGTTATTTATGGGATAAGGGTAATCAAAAAACACCTAATACAAAAGAAGATATTAACTTTAATCGTCTATCAATTGCAGCTATATCTTTTTTAACTCTTAGTATACTGTTAATAGGTGCATTAGCTTTATGGGTATTGCAACTGCATCATCCTTTCCCTATAAAATATTTAGAGCCATACAGTCAAAGGATGTTTAACTCTGCTTCATATTTATTTATTTCATTATTAGGAATAACACTTTATACATTGTATGAAAATGCTAAATTTAAAACTTTATCTATAGCTTATACTTCGATTATAGTTGGTATGTTCATTTTCTTTTATCCTCTATATTCAGGTTATCCTATGTATTGGTGGTATTATAGCCTT
>JACMQJ010000254.1 GCA_014377055.1 Candidatus Sericytochromatia bacterium | reverse complement strand
GATATTGAAAACATTAATAAAAATCTTGGTGGTGATGTAACATTTCAACAAAGCTCAAATTCTTATAAAGTAAAATTACCTGAACATGTCAGTAGTGACTATGCTCTTGGTTTTTATGGTAATAATAGGTTAGTTGAGTCTGTAGAACAGAATAAAATAACTCAACCCGTTTCATCAACTGACACAAAAACTGATAAAGGTGGCTTAACGCAACAATCAGGAGTAGCCTTGGCGTTACCATTAACAGGAAGAGATATTAAGGTTACTTTTAGAATAGGTAAAGAAGAAATAGGCATAAAATGGTTTAATGAAATTTTTGGATCTGAATTGGTAGAAAAAAAAGGTTATCATACATTTATTCTTAGATTCCCTAGTAATGCAAATCCCAAATTTATAGCAAGAGCATTAAAAGCCTCGCCTCTAATCAGTAATGCAGAAGTATCTTCTGATTAATATTTATAATTATAGTTACATTTAAGGTTATTCTATTATGTCAAAATTTGATGAGATATGTACATCATATCAACGATTAGTTAGAGAAGCAGAAGATTATGAATATGATTGTAAGGAGTTTGCAAAAAATCTAATCAGCGGTTTTGTTGATTATTTGGAATGTGGACGCAATGATATTCTAATTAAGCGATTAAGCATTAATGATGATGGCTATTATGATTGTGAAATTGAGTTAAGTGTCTATGAAGGCCCTGATAAATATGCGTCTCGTGGTCTTGTCCCCGAAATACATCTTAAAATAGCTCGTAATATTGATGAATTTATGGTTAAAGTAGCTACTGGCTCAAAAATATATGTAATTAATAAAAAAGAGATGGACTCTTCTGAAGTTATTAATGTCTTATATGATGAGTTATTTAGAGGCATCAAATCATATTATGAAACCCCAATTGATGAATTTATTCATAGAAATATGAGAGGAATAATCCATTTCCCATAGTTTTGCCCCAATATTGTAAAACTTTATTGTGATTTTATATTATTGAATTGCATATACTTTTTTACCTGAACCAATATATACACAACCAGATACTACTATAGGGCTAGTTGTAATAGGTGCTTCTGTTGTAAAGCTCCATTTTTTTAAGCCATCATTTAATTTTAAACAATAAAGATTCGCATCTTTTGAACCAAAATAAACATAGTCATCAACAATTGCTGGTGATGAAACTATCTCTTTTTGGCTTGAGAAACTCCATACTTTTTTACCTGTTTTATTATCAAGTGCATAAATATTTTTGTCCTTGGACGTAAAAACAACTTTATTATCTGATAATGCTGGAATTGATTCTATCGAAGCACCTGAAATAAACTCCCAAATCTTATTACCTTTGTCTAAATCTAAACATGACATCTTACCATTGCTGTCACCAATATATATATGACCACCAGCTATAGCAGGGCTGCTTAAGATAGCTGAACCTAATTTAGTTTTCCAGATTAAATCACCTGATATTGCACTAAGAGCATAGACATATCCATCATTAGATCCACAGTAAAGTATTTTATTATAAACAACAGGCATTGCTGTTACTTT
>JACMQJ010000253.1 GCA_014377055.1 Candidatus Sericytochromatia bacterium | reverse complement strand
TGATTATCATAATATATAGATACACCCAAAGATAAACACCCACGTTGTAATTTTGTTCTTTATTTTTTAATAAAGAAACAAAAAAATAAAATATTAGTAGTATTTAAATAAATATATTGATATTTGAAGATTTTAAAAAAATATTTTAGTGTAAATTTTAAAAGGAGTGCCCGTAATGCAAATTACAAAACAAACAATTAACATGTCTGAAATTATCAAAGCTGGTCAGAAGGTCAAAGTTGATATTTCACAGATTATAGTACCTCAATATCATGATCGTACTGATGTTGATGATGATAATATTATCTCTTTGACAAATAGCATGTCAGAAGTAGGTCAACTTAATCCTATTCTTTTGGATAAAAAAGCAGATGATCATTTTGAATTAATTTCTGGTTTAAGAAGATATGAAGCAGCTCTAAAACTTAACTGGTCACAAATTGATGCAATCACGTTTGAAAATCTTGACGATCAAGGTCGTCTTTTGATTATGATAGCTGAAAATGCTCAAAGACAAGATTTAAACGATTATGACTTGGTTAATTCTCTTGTTCATTTTCTCGCTGTCAGTACTAGTAAATCAGATGATGATGTAAAGGCTTTTCTGACCAAGCTTAAAAATCATGATGCAGGTAATGTTAAATCTTTGGACTTTGATGAAAAGAAACTCAAAAAAACTATGGAAGATACTTTAATTATGACTGATAGATATTCTTTAAAGAATTTAATTGCTAAATTAAAGGTTTTAAACTTTAATCCAAAAATCATCAAGGCTATGCAGGAACATAAAGTACTTTTTTCTTATGCTTTTTTACTTAATAAAGTAAAGGATGAAAATGTTATCAATGATCTTTTGACTAGATTCACAAGTAAACAGCTTACTAAGGTTGAATTTAAAAAAGAGATCAGAAAAGCTATAGGTAAAACAGTTAATGGTAATATTCTACCTTTTGATGCAACAATCAAAAAGCTAAAAGATTATAGTAAACTACCCGAAGAAAAGAAAAATGCTATTTCCGATAAGATGAAAGAAATAGATAGTTTGCTCGCCAGCTAAGTATTAGCTCTAATAAAGATTTCACTAGTTATTTATATAATTGGTGAAATCTAAATCAATTCAAAAAATTCTACTTTTTCCAAACAAATAATTATTTTTATCTCAAAACTATTCTAATAGTATATTTTGAGATGAGTTCAAGGAGTATTTAATATGAAAATTCGTTTTTTAATTCTTGCATTGCTTTTAATGCCTGTAGCTTGTCATGTATGTGTAGGACAAGCAAATATATCTGGTTCTGGAGTTACTAACAATGCTTGTTGTTCTGTAAATGGTTTTGTATCTGTTGCAAATGACTCTAAAGGAGTTACTGTCCAAAACAGTCAAAACCCTCCTATTATCGCTAGTCAATCGCCAGTGAGCAGTGTTACACCAAGCCCAGTAACAACACATTCAATTATCCCATCATAATTTTAAGGAGAAAAAACAAAATGAAAAAATCAAAATCTTTTATCAGGAAGTCTTTATTGGCTTTATTGATATTTGTTACTGGTAAAAAACTAGTAAATATCGTAACTAAAAATATTAAAAACAGGATTGTGTATGATGACAAAAAAGAGTAAATCATCTGAAATGGAATCTAAAAGTTCTTCCAAAAGTAAAAAGCATAAGAAAAATGAATATCCAGTAAATCCAGACCCTTTTATTTGTCAGATATGTGAGAGTAATAAATGTAAACATAGTAAGGAGAAAAAGTGTTAAAACTGTTTTTCACAACATCAGGAAAAATGACTCTTGAGTTTGAAGGTTTGATATTGGGTAATCATGATAAAGAACCTATATTCAATGCTAAAAGTTATATAACTGCTCCTAATAAGATAATTTTAGAAGCCGAAGACATGAAGAAGTTCACTGATTGGGGTTGTATTGAGTTATTACCAGTGAAAGATGCCAAAGATAAAGTTATTGCTATAACTATTGGTTCAGATGTTTGGGGATGGTACGGAACAGCTCAGATTGCCCTTGAAAAAGATGGTCAAGTAGTTTTTAATGATAATTTTCAGTCAGGAGTTAAGGGGCCAATTGGCAATGCAAACAGATTTAGGACTTATCCAGTTTTAAATGTGTAAAAAGTATTTTTGTTTATAGATTTGGGTTAGCAGAATATTACAATTTGGTTTGGTAATATTCTGCTTTTTTCTATGCGTTAATTATTTTTTCAAATAAGGAGCTTTTACTAATGCTTAAAGAAAAAGTTGATTTTTCTGGTTATGTTTATGTTCTTTCAAACCCTTCTTATGGAAATTTATTAAAAGTTGGAATGACGACAAAAGATCCTTATCAAAGGGCTAATGAATTATCAGATTTAACTGCTGTTCCAACACCATTTAAGGTTGAATATTACATTTATACTGAAAATTGTTCAGTTATGGAAGCTTCAACTCATAAAATATTACATGATAAAGGCTATCGAATATCAGAAAATCGTGAATTTTTTAATGCTTCGCTTAAAGAAATAAAAAAGGTTATTTCTAGCATAAAAAGATTACTGGATAAAGTATAATAAAATTGTCAAAAAAAATTAAGATCCCTCCCTAGACAATGCACTATATAAGGAAGGACACCCATTAATATTATAGATGATATTAATTAAAATTAAAAGCTCTGTTTTTAAACAAATAGAGCTATTTTTAGTTGATTTCTCTACCTTTAATTACTATATTTCAGGTTTGATAAAGTTACTATGTTTATTGTAAAATATTAAGTCAAGGATAGGTAAGAATTTCTATCATAAAAATAAAAATTCATAAATGATATTGAATTAGGAAATGTTACTTTTGAAATTATTACAAAACCATGGATTACTAAACCTTTATCGGTAGTGTTGTAAATTTATTGATCATATAATATTTATTAAAACATATACATGTTAATAAACGAGCCAATAACCTTGTCATGCAGATCAACGGATTTAGAGAAGCCAATAGTCTTTCGATTTAATCTTTTAATAGCATTTCTAAGAGTTAAATTTTTACGTTCAATTCGCCATTTTTTATCTTTACCAATATGATGATAGA
>JACMQJ010000252.1 GCA_014377055.1 Candidatus Sericytochromatia bacterium | reverse complement strand
TGTTTTAAAATTTATTTTTTTAACAAATTTTAAAAATCCGCCTATAATTACATTAAATATTACAAAATAAAGAGTATCATTTCTCATGTAATCTGTAGTCTGGATATTAATATTAAACAGGTTGAAATGAAAAACACAATAAAGTAAAAGAATCGCCACATTACACCAAAACAAGATAAGAATTATAGAGTCCAATAGTGCAGAATAATTAAATAAATTTTTCATTTTTTCTTTCTTTAAATTGTTCTTATATTATAAAATAATACAAACTTGTCAAGTTAAAAAGATTTTGGATTAATGTTGCTAGTGTTCTTTATATTAGGACTTGTAAAAATAGTAATCGCTGCAAGAGAGATAGCAATCTGTATTGAAGTAGTAGCCTGTGACCATTTATGATGTAGGTGCAACATCTGTTCACTTAAATTATCTTTTTTCTTAGATTCTTCTTCAAACTCTTTTGCTTTATTTTGAATTTCTTCTTTTTCTTTGTTGTAACTTTTTACTGAATATTCTAATTTATTTTTATCCTTATCTTTAGCTTCAGAAGTATAGTTACCGCTAATTAAAATTCCTTCATATACTGTTTGTTTTGTACTTTTAGCTTGATAAAAATCCCATTGGTTAGCCGCTTCAGTTTTTGAAATTCCTGACTCATTTTTAAGCATCATAGCATCACTAAGAGTTTTCCCTGGATTGTAACTGTAGAAAAGTCCTAAAGTAGATAATAATGCTGTCAATAATGCCACTTTAGATGCAAATCCAAAGTTATTTCCTTCATGCTCTACATGTTTTTCCACTAAACCTTCTTCTAGACCGTTTTTAAAACGGTATGTTAGCAGGAATAGTTTATGATTTAGTGATAAGTTGGGGTTGTTTGAACGAAATTGTGAGTGCATTCCCCCACCTAGCCTATTGGCAGGTTGCGGGTCAAGCGAACGTATTAATTAGTTAAAAAACATCACTTTTTTAATTGACAAAATAGTGATATAAAAGTATCTTTAATTGCAGAGAAATAGAGTTTCTAAAATCATTTGATTTAGAACACTATAAACCCAAGTCTAAAAAGACGATAAGTATTAGAAAAAAGGTAGGGAAGGTACTTCCCAAACCGATTTTAGAAATAAAATCAAAGCCTGTGGAGAGCATGTTAAATATAAAGGGTATTAATTTATCCGATGTACAGAGTTCTATGAATCAGGAAACCCCCACTACAAGTTTAATCTTTAGTGGTGGGTAGTTCATACAACAATACTAATTAAAACATTAGTAGGACTTGGAGATATTAGCACATTGGGTACGGGATATTATATAAAAAATAAATTTAATAATCTACATTGATGTAAGACAACAACTTATTTTGATTAAACCTCTTTTAATTTTCTTTAAACAGTTGTATGATAATGTCAGTAACTTAAATGGAGAAAAGTATGAAAACAAAATTTATTATGATGAGCGCAGTTTTAGCATTAGCTTCAATCACAACCTCAGCCCAAGCTGGTGGTTGTCTGAAGGGAGCAGCAGTTGGTGGTGTCGGAGGTCATGTTGGTGGTGGTCATGGTGTGCTTGGGGCTGTAGCTGGTTGTGCAGTTGGTCGTCACATGTACAACAAAAAGCAAAAAGCTAAACAAAATGGTCAAGTAACAAAGTAATTATGAGTTATTATAGCAAAAGTCTCCTCAAGGATCTTTTGCTATTTGAATTATTAAAACTTTGAATTAGATTTTATTACTTAATTTTACTGAGGCTCTTTAAGTTTTTCTTTTCAAATTCAGTGTAGTCCTTAGCAATCATTAGTTTTAATAATAGTTCTCCATTAGCATTACAAAAAAAATTATACCAGACTGTGTAATATATAAATTTAAACTTACAAAGTGCTCATGATAGCAGTTACAGCATTAATTTGAAAAAATTTAATTGCCTAACCATTAGCTAGTGAATCACCCCACCCTAAATTATGATTGTTATCAAACAAAACATCTAGATAAAAAAAAATGTTTGGAACATGCTTGATTTACAACCAGCATGGTTGCTAGGTTTTGCGGCTTATCATCTATTGAAGAAGTCATCTTGATGGGACTTAAAGATGAAGAAACTGAGGTTACCAAAAAAGAGCTTTATCTTAAGTGGTAATCAAAGCCGTATTTTAAAACATATCAAACCTATGCACATAGGAGAATATAAGCTTAGATATACAGTACACTCAGATGGATTGTAACTAAAGGTGATAATCACAAAATAAGTCCTGCTTATAGAGGATAAAGAGTTTATTTATCTTTTCCTTTAATTTGTCAATAGCAAACGAATAGATTTCACCCTTCGGGGCTTTTTTAAATCTTCATCTTTTCTAGATTTTTGTTTGCAGACATCTCTATAGTTAGGTTAATTATTCATGGTGTCTTTATTATTATTATTATTATTATGTAATAAATTAGCTATGTATATTATGAACAAATATAGCTTGCAAATAGCACTAAAAGTTACTAAGGTGCTGTAAATAAATAACCTGTTCAATTGGAGGTATATATCGCCTCTGATTCAATGCTTTGAATAACACAACTTTTTTCGTAACAGTCCCTAACAAGTAACTTACCTGTTAAATTTTTCTATTGGTATCCGGTCTATCTTCTAATTTTGAGACTGCTTTATAAATTTTAATTTTGTGTGAAAGTTGACTTGGGATAAATTATCAAAAATTAACCATTTTGCACTATTTTTTATTTCATCTCAATTCATGCTGAGCTAACTCCCATAGACGACTATCTCTTTCCTGAAGAAGAAAAAAATACTCAACCTAAATCAGATACTTTTAAATAAACTCTCTCTAAGAGAAATTACATAAATTTTTTCTCTCTTTCCTTTCTTTCTTCCTGTCTTTTTTCTATCGGTTTTTCCAATTCTTCTCTGATTAAATCTATACATTTATCGAGTCATGTAGATATTATAAAATATCTTAGTACTAGCCCAGATTTAAAAATACATAAAAGTATCCATGATGAGAACGACTTAGCATTTAATAATGCAGCATGAATAAAGGAAATGATAAATATAACTAGCTGCGTAAGTGAATATATGATATAGTCTTTTTTATTTAGGACTTACATATGACATATGAATTAGAAAAACAAATGGCTATTGATAATCAGGATTTTTTTGCCGAAGGTGTATTTTATCGCTATAAAAAAGAAAAAAAATTTACTGGTTTCGTGACTAAAAGTGGCACTTTAGTAGTAGATAGTAAGGATGAAAAAGCTATTTCAACTTTGTACCAAGACACAGATGTTCTAATGTTTGAAACAGATGGCAAACGTTATTTTTGTTTCCCAGATCATAGCCTCTCGTATATTGGCACCTTGGTTAATATGGAGGGAGTGAAGTATACCAAAGCTGTAAAAATGCAAAACATAAGTGCATCTAAAACAAAACCAGCATATAAAGAGCTAACTGAAAACTCTTCAGATCAAGATTTTTATGATTATATGAACTATATCTATATTAAAGTACTCAAAGAAGTTAATCATCCTGCTCAAGAAATCACCTTCTAATTAGTCTGTTTCTTTCATGCTGCAAACTTCTGTGCTCTTCTATGATATAATAAGTTCTTTAAGCTCTCAATAAGTAATAAAATGAAAAAACTAGATAGTCTTGAAGTACAAATTTGCAAGATGAGTGAATCTTCTGGCAATGACCAGTTTTATGTTAATTTGGTGAGAACTGATGAAAAAAAACATGGCTCAACCCTAAATTATGATTGCTATCAAACCAAACATCTAGATAAAAAAGAATGTTTGGAACGGGCTTGGTTTACAGCTAGCATGGTAGCTAGGTTTTGCGGCTTATCCTCTATGGAAGAAATCATTTTGATGGGCCTTACAGATGAAGAAACTGAAATTATCAAAAAAGCTCTTTATCTCAGGTGGTAACTCCAGCCGTTCGGGGCTTTTTTCAATTAAATATTCATCTTTTTGGTATTTGTTTTATCCAGCCAAGGCAAGACTTTTAAAATTAATGTCACTGATATTAAAGAAGAAGATACTGACAAAGGCTCTGTCACTAAAGTATCAGTAGAAGATACAGATAACAAAGAAAAATATCTTGTGACTAGTCAGTGTCAAAACGGTGGCAGTATCAAATTCATGAAAATTGATAGAGTGTAAAACAAGCCCCAGGAAGGGGCTTGTTTTAATACTTTATACTATATCTTCAATTCAAATATAACACTTGGTCAAAAATAATTTTGGACAATATATTGGATAGTATTATACAAATTAGAGAACAGGGTTTGCACCATATACAAAAATCTCGTTAGTATCAAGTTTTTCTATTTTTGTTCCAACCCAGTATTTACTTATTTTTCTATTTTAACAGATATAGAAAATGAGTAAAGAATATCACTTAGCGAATATCGTCTAAGCAATCTTTAAATCTTGCTTGATTTTATTATTATGCTATTATGTTATAAATAATTTTATTAAAAAAGGTAAAAAATGACAAATAAAGAAATTAAATTAGAGCAAATAAACTCAAACAATAGTATTTGTGATGACTTTCCTTTAGCAAACGAATTTGAGGTATCTTCTGAAGATGCACAAATTCAATTTTTTTTAGGTAATCTTGGTAGTACTGAGGTTGGTGAAAACCAGATTTAGTTTTATTACCTAGACAAGCCGTAAAGCTCCGTACTTGGCTCTAGGATATCAGGCTTCCAAACCTTTAGATTTGCTAAAAAATAATATTTAAAAACATACTTATAAACTAGTTAAAATAATTGATTTTAAACAGTATTAATTTTATACTAAATTTATGATTGAAAACGAGAAAACTAATTATATTATAAAAATACCTAGTTCTAGAAGCCTTGGTTTAAAAGCAACTAAGGCTCGTAGAAAAGAGATGGTTATTAAAGTCTTTTCTTTCAATATTCAAAAAAATAAATTTTCAAAAGATAAGAAAATATATCTTGCTTTATTAAAGTTAGAAGCCAAGTACTATTATAATTATCTAGTCTTTTTATCTCAAGTTAAAACAACCGATAATTATGGCGATATCATTTATCCTAATATTTTATATAATTAACTATAACAAAATCCATCAACGTATTAATACCCCAGTCAATATGATTTGGTCACTTCCAACATATCGTTCCAAATTAGTATTTTAATTACTGTGAAGCACCCCGCCCTAAAGAGGCGGGGCTTCTTTTATGAAGATACGACTAATCGTATTTTCGGGGAGAAGTTCAGTAACGACCCCATATTTGTAAAAGTCATCTATTAATTTTTTAATATTTCTGTAATAGATTATTTTAGGTTTACTACAACGATAAACATTATC
>JACMQJ010000251.1 GCA_014377055.1 Candidatus Sericytochromatia bacterium | reverse complement strand
ATAATAATATCATATTATTTTTTTGTTATGTTAGAGATATTATTTAGTTTTTCTTATTGTTAATATTTTTTGGGGTATAATTATCCTAAATGATTAGTTAGATAATAAAAACTTATTTATTTTAAATTATGATGTTACTTAAAGTGTATTCATAGCTCTAATTTTTTACTTTTGTCTTTTTCAAAGAGAATTAGTTATTGGATGAGTTTATATAGGATTTTAATAATAAATGTTAACTTAATCTTAATTTAACTCAAGTTTATTTAAGTAATAATGATAACTAATTATGTATTTTAATTTTTCAAAAAGAGTTATTGTTAAATGAATAATAATTATCAGCATTTAGGTCAGATTTTAATAAAAGCTGGCAAGCTCAAAGAAGCACAACTCGATAAAGCCCTTGATAAACAAAAAATTTTAAATATGCCTCTTGGTGAGATTCTTTCAAATGAATTTTCTATAAGCTCTGAATACATTTATCAATCACTCAATTTTCAAAATTATCAAAAGACAAATAAAGTAACTTTAATAAAAGATAAAATAGGAAAAATATTAAAATATATTGGCGTTATTACCGATAAAGAAATCAATGAAACATTATTTGAGCAAATCAATACATCAAAACGTTTCGGTGAAATCTTAGTCGAAAAAAATCTAATTAAGCCAAGATTCCTTGATGAAGTATTAGCTGCTATTGATGGAAATAACGATGCTGTTATCAAACTAACTGATAAAAAATTAGGTGAGTTATTGGTAGATCTTAATTATCTCAATGATGATCAATTACAACCTCTTTTGTCTGAGCAAAGCAGGATGCCAAGAGGAAAAAGACTTGGTAAATTAATTTCTGAAAAAGGTCTTTTGAGCTTTGCCAAAATTGAACAAGTATTAAATATTCAAAAAAAACTTGCATCATTAACAATGGTTACATTCCTTTCTACATCAATTCTGGCTGGTTGTAATACACCTAGAGTTTCAACATTTAGTACAGTAGAAAATTATGCTAACTCAGATTCTAGTAATGGTATAAAAGTTTTAAATACCAATAGTGCTACCAATAATGTCAATTTTTATAATGATGGAACTGTTGCTATCGCTAATATTCCATTTTTTCAACAAGGTAATGATAATACTTGTGGACAAGCTGTTATGGCTAGTGTGCTTAATTTTTGGGGCGTAGATGTATCTTATCAAACAGTAGTTAATCAAACAAACGCAGGTAATTCATTTACAGATATTAATAATATAACTAATTATTTAAGAAAAAAAGGCTTATACAGTCAAGATTATCGTCAAGCAACTCTTAATTTTGTTAAAGATCGTATCCAAAAAGGAAATCCTGTCATATTATTACTTGATTTTGGTAAGTTAAGCTCTGAACATTATGTTTTAGCAACTGGTTATAATGATAAAACAGAAGAAATTATCTTAATGGATCCAATTGATGGTCCTAATATCAAAATGTCTTATGAAGAAATGGAAAATCGTTGGGAAAATAAGTCACTAAAAAAAGTAGGTATTTTTGGCGATAAGTATTCACGTATTGTTTTTGATATAACTAGCAATAACTAATTATAAACTTATGTCACAGAGTTTCTCAAAACTATTCTCTAAAATATTATTATTGATTACGTAGGCTTAATTAAGACTTAAAGTAAGGAAAATATAATATTATGAATACAGAAACTCTTCTCGAATATGATAAAGAAGTTGCAGATGCACTTTTAAAAGAAAAATATAGACAAAACTATCATCTTGAACTTATTGCCTCTGAAAATTACGCTAGTAGAGCTGTTATGGAAGCTCAAGGCTCTATTTTTACCAATAAATATGCTGAGGGTCTACCAGGAAAAAGATATTATGGTGGCTGTGAAAATTGTGATGTAGTTGAAAACTTAGCTATTGAAAGAGTAAAAAAACTTTTTGGTGCATATCACGCCAATGTTCAGCCACATTCTGGAGCAAGTGCCAATCTTGCTGTAATGCTTGCTACTCTTAAACCTGGTGATAGTATACTAGGTATGAATCTTTCTCATGGGGGTCATTTATCTCATGGTAGCAAAGTAAATATTTCAGGTATATATTTTAATTCTCATTTTTATGGTGTAGATCCAAAAACGGGATATATTGATTATGATGAATTAAGAAAAATCGCTTTGGAAGTAAGACCAAAAATGCTTATTTCAGGTTTTAGTGCTTATCCTAGAAAATTAGATTTTGCTAAGTTTAAACAAATAGCTGATGAAGTTGGTGCTGTTCATCTGGCGGATATTTCTCATGTATCAGGTCTTGTTGTAACAGGATTATATCCAAGTCCGATTGATCATGCTCAAATTATAACAACCACAACCCATAAAACTCTTAGAGGGCCAAGAGGTGGGATCATACTCAGTAATGAAGAATATGCAAAAGCTATTGATAAAGCTGTTTTTCCAGGTACACAAGGTGGGCCATTAGAACATATCATTGCAGCAAAAGCGATTGCTTTTAAAGAAGCATTAGAGCCTTCATTTAAAGTATATCAACAACAAGTTTTGGATAATGCCAAGTGTTTGGCTGATACTTTACTCAGTAATGGTATTAACTTAGTTTCTGGTGGTACAGATAATCATCTATTATTAATAGATTTGAGAGAAAAAGGACTTACAGGAAAAGCTATCGAAGCAGCTTTACATGAAGTAAATATCACAGTTAATAAAAATACAGTTCCAGATGATCCTAAATCTCCTTTTGTTACTAGTGGTATCCGAATTGGTACACCTGCTCTGACAACAAGAGGAATGAAAGAAAACGAAATGAAAATAATTGGTGAAGTTATTTCAGATGTAATCCATAATCCTGAAAATAATGAGATAAAAGCAAAGTCAAAAGAACGAGTAACTGAGATTTGTAAAGACTTTGAAATATATCAGGATTTTTACAAATAATATATGATATTTATGGATAATTTATAAATTATCCATAATAAATTTTGGAGTTTTTTATATGAGTCATAATTGGCCATACGTGGTTGCCTT
>JACMQJ010000250.1 GCA_014377055.1 Candidatus Sericytochromatia bacterium | reverse complement strand
TGGATAATGAACAACTTGGACAAACCAAATTAAACCAGTCATGTATAAGGTTGAGGCAAAATTTAAAATAAATAATATCTTAGGCAAATTTAAAACTTTCTAACTCCACTTTTTTATAATTTTAATTAACTATAAAAGTTTTTCGACAGCACTTAAAAAAGACTTTGGATTAAACTCATCTTTAATAATAAATGAATCAGGATTAGCATCTATAACTCTTTGTTTACCTTCTTCTGATGTTGCAGAAGTCACAATAATAATAGGAGTTTTATAATTAGATTTTATCCATTTGGTTAATTCAAGTCCATTCATGTGAGGCATTTCTACATCTGTAACAACTAGATCAAATACTTCTTTTTCAATAGTTTCTTTACCTTCAAGACCATTTTTAGCAAGAACTACCTCAAAATTAGCATTTTCAAGAATATTTTTTTGTAGATTTCTCATTATTGCTGAATCATCGACAATTAATATTTTTTTCTTAGAACTAACATTCGCTTTTGTATCAGTTGAATCTACATTTTTACTCTCTGATAATTTTAATAGTTTATTTTTAAAATTAAGTATTTCAGAATCTTTCTCAACCTCTTTTAGTATGTATGTCTGGACTTGAGATTGTAATCCTTTTAATCTCTCTTTGACAATATTATTTTCGGTTTCTAAAATCTTAAAGTCTTGTTCGTGTTTGGCAATTTGTTTTTTTAAGTTATCAATTTCTAACTCTGATTCTTTAGACACTGACAAGACTGAATTATTTTTTTCAACATTTAAGCTCACATTTTCATTTTTAAGTATTTCTATTTGGCTTAATAAATCAGTCTCTTTTTTTTGTGAATTAGTTAAATTTGTATTTGCCTGATCAAATTTTAATTTATAATCTTTGACATTGATTTCAGAGTTAAAAGTTTCTTGTTTGGACTGCTTTAAGTCTTCTTCTATTAATCTAATTTCTTGATTGAGCTTATTTTCTTTTTCTACAAAACTTTTATTTAATGATTCAATCTCTGCATTATTTGAAAAGGATTTAAAAAATTTACCAAACATATTTTATACCTATATCTACGATAACTATTTACAACATATAAACCATTTTTTTAATTTTAAAAATTTTGGCATAAAAAAGATCTCAACCAAAACAATTATAAATCAGAGTTTTGGTAAAGATTAAAAACTTTAATTAAAAACTTTCTTTTGCAACTTTAATCTACTTAAAGTTCTTATATCTGTGATTATTTTATTAGCTATTGATGAAAAATCAAGGGCTTTTGGCTTTTCTATAAATGATACAGCACCATTTTTTAGAGCTTGTGCCTTGACTTCTCCAGGAGGTTCAGCTGACGAAATAACAATAATAGGTGTTGGAGTTTCACTCATTATTTTTTTTATAGCTTCCATCCCTCCCATTCTTGGCATTCTAACATCCATCAAAATAATATCAGGCTTAAGCTCTAATACTTTTTTGCAGGCTTCTTCTCCATCAGCAACTATGCCAACTATTTCAAAACTCTTATCTTTTTCAAGAATAACCTTTAGCATTTTTTGCATAATTGTTGAGTCTTCAGCAATCAAAATTCTTGTCATAGTTTTATATTTCTCCAATAATAGTATTAATTAAAAAGTTTTTTTTGGTAGCTTTAGGCGACTAAAGACTCTAATATCTGAAATGAGCTTGCTTGCTATTACAGAATAATCAAGAGCTTTAGGTTTTTCCATAAATGATACTGCACCATACTTAAGAACCTGAGCTCTAACATCTGGAGATGGTTCAGCCGAAGAAATAACAATAATAGGTGTTGGATTTTCACTCATTATTTTCTTGATTGCATCCATTCCGCTCATTTTTGGCATTCTAATATCCATTAAGACAATATCAGGCTTAAGCTCTAATACTTTTTTACAAGCTTCCTCTCCATCTCCACAAACTCCAACTACTTCAAAATTTTTATCCTTTTCAACAATACCTCTTATTAATTTTTGTATAAGAGTTGAATCTTCAGCTATTAATATTTTTGTCATAAATTACTCCGTTTTTTAATAAAAATTTCACTTTTTAAATGTCATAACAACTCATCAATTGTGTCCAAAAGCTTTTTTTGATTAAACTCACCTTTTACTATATAAGAATTTATTCCTGTAGAATAAGCTTTCTCTTTTTGTTCTGGAGACGATAGAGAGCTTATCATGATTACAGGTATTGTATATAGCTCAGATTCTTTTTTGAGCCAATTAGCAAACTGATAACCATTCATTTTTGGCATTTCAACGTCAGTAATAATTAGATCTGGATTATGAAGCAAAGCCATCTCTTTACCCTCGAGTCCATCTTTAGCTATTATTACTTCAAACCCTGCATTTTCAAGTATATTCTTTTCTAGTGTTCTAGTAGTGACGGAATCATCAACTACAAGAACTCTTTTACCTTTTTTAGCTTTAGTTTTTTCAGTTTTATTTTTATTATGATTGTGTATTTTTATATTGCTCATTTCAGAAAATGAAGCATTAAAAATATCATTCATATTAAGTACAATTACTGGCTCACCATTTCCTAGTATTGTTGCTCCAGATATATTTTTGACTTTTTGTAACTGGCTACCAAGATTTTTCATAACCATTCTTCTAGTTTCTATTACTTGATTGATACTAAAAGCTAATCTATTTACTCCTATTTCAACAATCAGGACAACCAATTCAGATTTTTCTTCTTGTGATATCTCATCTTCAAGTTCAAGAGCTTGACCAAGACTAATTAATTTTATTGGCTTATTTTCAAATTTAATAGCTGAGTTTGAACCATTATTAATCAATTCATTTTTTTTGATGTTTATAGTTGAGATAATGACTGATTTTGGTATAGCGTAAGTTACATCATTAACATCAATAAGAAAAGCATCAAAAGTAGTTAAAGTAACTGGTAATGTAAGAATAAATGTAGTTCCTACACCAAATACTGAGTTTATAGTTATTTGACCATTAAGATCCTCTATTGAGGATTTAACAACATCAAGTCCAACACCTCTACCCGAAATATCAGTTATTTTTTCGGCAGTAGAAAACCCTGGTGCAAGTAAGATTTGATTTAATTCATAATCGCTGATATATGTTGCTTGATCATCTGTAATCAGACCCATATTAAGAGCTTTTTTCTTTATTCTCGAATAATCAATACCTCTGCCATCGTCAGATATTTTAAAAACAATATTATTACCATAGATACTTAATTCAATAGATACATTAGATTTTTCGGACTTATTTTTTGCTAATCTTTCTTCTGTTGTTTCAAGACCATGATCTATAGCATTTCTAAGTATATGGGCAATAGGATCTTTAAGTTTTTCGGCTATGACTCTATCAATCTCTATTTCTTCACCAAAAACAGATAACTTTATTTCTTTGTTAAGTTTTTTTGCTGTATTACGAGCAACTATTTTTAATGGTCCAATTAGCACTGAAGCGGGTATCATTCTAGTATTCCTAGAATCGTATTGTATTTCATCAACTACAAATGAAAAATGATTATTATCTTTTCTCAATTCTCTAAAGTTATGATTAACTTTATCTTCTAAATTGGTCAAATTATCGACAAAGCTATTACCCATATTAAATAATGTTTGAGCATCGATTAACTGACTCGAACTATTCTTTAGAGTTGCTTTAATATTATTTTTGTAACCTTGTAAAGAGTCTAATAAATCTTTTAATTCAGTCAATCTTTGCTCATAGCTAATTTTACTAATCAAAAGTTCGTCTGATAGATTGATTAATTTATCTATTTTATGTGTTGAGACTCTAATAGTTTCATCATCAACTTTTTCACTTTTTATTGGTACTTTATTTACTTCTTTAATTAATTCTTTTTTATTGTCTTTTTGTGGATTAGTATTTTGTGTTTCAAATTGGTTTATTTTATTATCCTCAATATCTCTTAAATATTGAGGATAAGTCATATCTTGACCATCAAATAATTTAGCTTTATTATCCATAATAGTAAGCTTTGAAACAGGCATATTTAAGGTTATATTTTTGACAAAACTGCTTAAGATAGTATTTTGAGTGGTCAGTTGAGTATCTTTTTTATTGGAACCTTTTTCTTTTTTAGTGTTTAAGCTATCCACAATATTTTTGATTGAGCCAATATAGTTAAACATTTTACTGAGAATATCTTTATTGTATTGTTCAGGATTTTTTTGTAATTCACTCATAAATGTTTCCATTGTGTGAGCAGCTTGACCTACTTTATTAAATCCTAGAGCATTAGAATCACCTTTAATCGAATGTACTTCTCTAAATATTTCTTCAAGTGATATTTTTAATTCTGACTTTTCAGATTCAAGATCAAAAAGAATATTATTAATATTATTGATATGCTCAACAACTTCAACTGCATATAATTCTTTTATCTCATCTGATATATCTGTATTCTCTGGCTCTTGTTCTTCGATACTTATAGTATTTTTAATTATCTCTGCTTTTATATCAGATTGATTCTTAATTAGATTATCAACAATATCTCTGATTAGATTAATGTAACTAAACATTTTTTCAAGAGCTTGTTTATTGTATTGTTCAGGATTTTTTTGTAATTCACTCATAAATGTTTCCATTGTATGGGCAGCTTGACCTACTTTATTAAATCCTAGAGCATTAGAATCACCTTTAATCGAATGTACTTCTCTAAATATTTCTTCAAGTGAT
>JACMQJ010000249.1 GCA_014377055.1 Candidatus Sericytochromatia bacterium | reverse complement strand
TTATCTCGTTCCCTCAATACTTTCTTTTTAGCTGGAGTCTTTGAACTAAATATTTTATGCCTATTATTCTTTAAATCTTCCTCCAACTTATTAATTTCAGATGTTTCAAAAATACTCATCTCTTTAGGCTTTTCTATTCCTATCAAACTATTAGCCGCAACAAATTTTGTTTCCAAATTAGGAAGTGTTCTAATACCAAAATTATCTTGGCTTTTATCCATCTTTTGATCAATAATCAAAGATATAAAAAACCTTAATTTGCTGATTTGTGTAGCTATTGGCTGAATATCAACCCCATAAATACAATTTTCTATTAAGTATAACTTTCTAGCATAATTCGGTGCATTGATTCTTTCATCAAAAGCATTACTAATTTCAATTAAACTATCATTTCTTTCTTCTCTATTCTCTATCTTAAAAGCTTCATTTGTTTCTTTATTAATTTTCTCTTTTTGAATCTTTTTCCATAATTCATTTTGAGGATCAAGCTTCTTTAATACATGAACCATTTTTTGCAAAATACCCATAGGAAAAGCACCTGAGCCACAAGCTGGATCAAGTATTTTACAATTATCCAAAGCCCTAACTAATTTTTCTATATCCTCATGAACTAAAAAAGGTTGCTGATCTGAATAAGAAAAAAGCACTCTCAAATCATTTTCCAGTTCTTCCTCTTTATCTATCCATCGACTCTTATGTAAATCTTCTGTGAATATTAACTGCTTATTTTTACCTTCTGTTATATCAATTAATTGAGTTTGTTTGTTTCCTACTTCCAAAAAAACTTTTTCAGTTTCAAGTATTTTTTCTTTGAGATAAGCAATTAATGATTCATCAACCATATAATTTACTATTTCTCTAGGTGTATAAAATGAACCTGTCTGCTTTCTAGCTGTAGTCTTTGTTTCTGGATTATATGATGCTAATAGGTTTTCAAATACTTTACCAAGTAATTCAGGATCAAGAGCAATTTCTTCCTCAAGAGGAGTATTTTCATCTACAGTAAATTTATAATGTTTTAAAATATTGATTAAACCTTTGACTGCTGCTTCTTGTGTTCCTTTATTTTTTATGCCATATTCTGTACTCAAATCAACTTTTTCTTCAATACCAAAAAACAAATAATCAGGAAAAATTAATTGTTCACCCTTGATCATATTGTCAGAGAATCCATCAATATATATTTTATTGGCTTTATCATCCAAACACTCAAAAAGACCACCATTCAAAAAAGGAACAACATCATTAACCATTTGCAAAAACTTTTCTGGATTCTGAAAATATTTCTCATAACGCATCAAAAAGTTTGAATCTCTTTGTTGTCCATAATGATCATTCTTACGAAATGCTCTAACTCTATTATCATTTTTATCTATAGCTTTGATAGGACAGTTGAGAGTAGCAAAAAACAAATTTTGTAGTATCGCTTTATAATAAATACTTTCACGATTCGCTTCTTGAAATAAGCCCTCTTGATGAATAGGTGAAAATTCTTTTAGAATATCATTTTGTATAATTTTTAGATCAAAAAGTTGTTCAGGAATCAAATCTTTTTCTTTAATAAACCAAACAAACAAAAGTCTGGTAAGCATTCTTATAACATTCTTTGCTTTATGTTCTTGGATCATATCTTCTATTTTTAATTGTTGTTCAAAAGCATGTTCAAGTGTTGGCTCGTTTGGAAAAGTAACTTGTTTAACAGCCCAAAAATACCAGTTAGAAAGTTCTTTATAAAATTTCTTATTAAGCTCACTGGTATCAAGCGTTTTTTGCCATGCTTGATGTAACTCTTCAAAGTTTTTGAATTTATATTTATTCAATAAGTTATTAAAGCTTAAATCCAAAAGTATCTCAATCTGACCTCTATTAGGTTTATTTATATTTATATCTTTGATTAAAGTTACTTTTTCTAATACATGTTTATCTTCATCAGTTTTATTTCTTCTTCTATCAGTAATATCAATAGTTATAAAATCATTATATTTGAAAAAAATCATGATTGGCATAGGAAATATTTTATTTATTTCTCTGGTTATGTCTGAAATTTCAGTTTTAGTATAATTTTTTTCGTTACTATTTTCTAATTCCAGAGAGAAAAATAAATAAGAGTCAAAGAGATCGTTATCAACTGAAGCAAACTGTGTAATTTCATTTTTAATCTCATCATCAGTAATCTGAAATAACAAATCTATTTCTTTCCACTTATGGACTAAGGCTTTTGTTTCATTAAAATTATAATTTTCAAGATCAAATTCATTTTTAAAACCTTGAAATGATTTATTGTTCAGTGTTCTCTGTCTTTGTGTATTATATCCAAGGACATTTTCCCCAAAAAAGTTTATGGAATTATCCTTAAGATTACCATGGGTAAACTTATTTATCGCTTCTTGCACTAATTTATTATTTGTAGCTAATTTAGCCATAATTTATTCCTTACTTACTAACCCCCAACCCCTCTCTATTGATTTAGAGAGGGGTAAGAGTAGAATAGAATTTAATTTACTTACTTCATTATATTTTCTTACCCACTCTTTTTCAAAAGAGAGGGGGCGCCCTTAAGGCGGGGGTGAGTATTCTTTAGATAATTCAATTTCTATATCCTCTATACTGGGTAAACTAGATTTAATATTCTCAGGTAAAGAGCGAATTAATTCATACTCTGATATTCCTATTGGTTTGTTTATATCTCTAAGTGTATATTCAGCAAATATTTTATCTTTTGTTTGGCATAAAATTAATCCAATAGTGTCTTGATCTGTTGGATGTTTCAATAAATCATCCACTGCAGAACAATAAAAGTTCATTTTGCCTGCATACTCAGGTTTAAAATCACCTTTTTTTAAATCAATAATAATAAAGCAACGAAGTTTAAGGTGATAAAATAAAAGATCTAAATAAAAATCTTTATTGCTGACCTCCAAATGATATTGCCTTCCAACAAAAGAAAAACCCTTACCTAATTCTATTAAAAATTTTTCAATATGTTTTATTAGTTCTAACTCCAATTCTCTTTCATCAAAATTGTTTCTCAGGGTTAGGAAATCAAAAATGTATGGGTCTTTTAAGGTTTGTTTTACTAAATCAGATTGAATATCGCTTAAAGTATTATCAAAATTTGTAGTAGATTCACCTTGTCTTTCAAACAGATTGCTTTTAATCATAAGACCTAATACATCTCTACTCCAACCATTTTCTAGTGTTTCTTTCATATACCAATTACGAATATTAGTATCTTTTATTTTTTGCATAAGTAAAATATTATGACCCCATGGAAGTTGTAAAATTAAGTTTTTTGTATCTTCTAATTGTGAAACACCCTGTTTCACAATTACAGAATCAGGATTATATTCTTTAAAAAATTGAAGCATAAACTTTAGATTTCTTTCAGAAAATCCTTTAATTTCAGGTAACTCATTAATAATATCTTTTGATAATTTAGGTATTATAGCATCACCCCAATTATGTTTATTTTGCAAATCATATATTATTTTCCCAATGTCAAAGTACATAGATATCATTTCTGAATTAGCTGAAAAAGTTGCTTTTACCTGAGCTTTTCTTATTCGATTTTTGACATCATTTAGTATTGAAACATAAAATTCTAAGCTATTTTTTTCTTCCATAAATTATTATTTTTCACCTTTTTCTTACTCACCACCTCCCCCTCTCTAAATCAATAGAGAGGGGGAGTAAGAGAAGAATTATATTCTTTATTTCTCTTACCCCTCTTTTTCAAAAGAGAGGGGTCGCCCTTAAGGCGGGGGTGAGTATTCTTAATTCACAACCAACCATGTAACTAACTCAAATTTATCTGCATCAAAAGAATCTTTTTCATTTATAGGTGATTTAACTTTATTTTGTAACCCTTTATTCACTTTTGTATTAAAAGATAAACCAAGTGATTCAATAGATCTGATGATAAGGTTAGTATATTTACTCATATTCTCACCATTATTAGTTTCTTGGTTAAAAATATCACAAAGAACATCATAAGGTTCAGTAACTCCTTTACAAAGTATTTGTAATAAATCAAGTATTTGCTTTGAGTGACCATAATTAAATCTAACATGACCATCATCATAAATATATATCAGAAAATAAGGATACATAGGGTTTGCTTCTTCATTATCTTTATTTATTATATTTTGTCTAAAGCAAAAAATAACACCTTTTTTGATAATATCCTTTTGACTTCCACTTAATTGATTATAATTATTCAGATGAGCAAAATCCCCAATTGGTGAGGGAACTACAGCATACAAACCTAAAGGAAGTTTTTCAAAATAATCTTGTTCATCTTTGAGATGATTTGAAAGCTCTACTCGAAAATTATCCAAAGTAGCCAAATCAGTCAAAGATACAGAGTCACTCATTTCTTCCAAATCAAAACTTTTGTTTTCTTCTTTTAGATTTGAAAGTTGCTTATCTCTATAACTAAGCTGATTGGTTATTAAACGTTCTCTTTCTTCATCAGTAATATCTTCAAGAACATTATCATTAGCTGTTGCCGATAAGTTGGCTAAAGTCATTCTTGACTGTACTCTATCCTTCAAATTTATATATATATTTAGATCATCTGTAGGCCAAAAATTTACCATTTGGATATATTTATTTTTGCTACCCAAACGATCAATCCTACCAAATCTCTGAATAATTCTGACAGGATTCCAGTGTATATCATAGTTTATTAAATAATCACAATCCTGTAAATTTTGTCCTTCAGAAATACAATCTGTAGCTATCAGTATATCAATTTCACCTTCTTGTGGCATAACAGAAAGCTCTTTACGATTTTTTGAAAGTGGAGAAAAGTTTGTCAGAACGCTATTAAAGTCATTTTGATTAATAAATCCATGAGGTTTAAAAGTAGATTTAACATCTTCTCTAGTACCTGTAACAATAGCAATATTTATTTTCATTTCTTCCAAAGCAAAACTTTCTAAGTTTTCATACAAGTACTTAGCAGTATCAGCATAAGTCGTAAAAATTAAAACCTTTTTATTTTTAACATTTGAATTTATATTAATCGGACGATCTATTTTTTCTTTTATGAGCTTTTTAAGAACATTTAATTTTTCATCTCTATTTTTGCTATCATTTGTAACATCAAGAGCTGATTTATAAATAGACTGTAATTGCTCTTTATCACTTTTTAGATCTTCAATCCATCTATCCAAATTCAAATCTTCTGGTTTAAATTCTAGTTTACCAAAAGAAAAATTTTCATTAATATCATCATCTTCATCATTCTCTTGACTGATTTCAGAGTCTTGATCAAGATTAATTTGTTCTTTAGATCCTGTTTCTTTGATTCTTTGTACTCTAAACTCAAATTCTTCTATCTTTTTTATGGTCTTACCAAGAGATAATTCAAATGACTTAATAGAACTTTCTAACCTTTTTAGAAAATTGACTTTTAACATTCCTATCAAATAAAACTCTTTAGTTTCTTGACTACTATTCTCAGTTAAATTAGTTTCGATATTCTTTTCTTTTCCTTCATTAGATTTTAGATAAGCAGAAGGATTAAATAAGCATGATTTATATTTTTCTATTTCATCATTTAACTCTTTATAAGATGGAAATGAATAATAAGATGATATTAAAGGTGTCTTTGAAATATTTGCTAATCTTTTTGGAAATGCTCCTATTTTTTCTAATTCTTCCCCATAATGATTTTCTATGTGTTTTCTTGACCTAGCTATAGTTAGGGAATCCAAGATTTTTATAAATTGTGAATTATCTAATTGTGAAACTAAATCAACTACAGAGCGAGATTCTTTTTTAGACCAATTTATAAAAGTGTTTTGAGCATTTTTTATTGCCTTATCAATATCTTTTACTTGAATACTATCAAACAAACTATCTTTTTTACCAGCTGTAATCAAATGTATTTGATTTTTTAAATCTATAAGAGTATTGTTAACAGGCGTTGCGGACAATAAAAGTACTTTTGTTTTACCATTTGATTTAATAATTATATCTTCTAGTAATCTACTATAACGACTCTTTTTGTCCTGAGATTTGGAAGAAGAATTATTTCTAAAATTATGAGATTCATCTATGACAACCAAATCATAATTATTCCACACAAAATTTGATATTTGAGTATTACCCAAAACTTTTCCAGATGCTCTACTTAAGTCAGTATGATAAAGTAAATGAAATCTAAAAGGATCTAAAGTATTTCTTTGATCATTATTACTATATATACTCCAGTTATCGGATAATTTTTTTGGACATAAAACCAAGACGGATTTATTTCTTAGTTCAAAATATTTTATTACAGCTAATGCTTCAAAAGTTTTACCTAAACCTACACTATCAGCAATTATACAACCATTATATTTATTTATTTTACCGATGGCAGCTTTAACAGCATCTTTTTGAAACTCATATAGAGCATTCCATATTTTAGTTTCTTTAAATCCTATTACCTCATCAAGAGAAAATTTAATTTCTTGTTGCTCTTCCAAATATTTATTAAAAATATGATAGAGTGTTTTATAATAGATACATTCAGGTGATTTTTCAGTATATATCGTTCTCAAATATTTTAATACTTCATCTTTAACATCTTCAACTAAAACCTCTGTGTTTTTAGTTCCGTCAGACTTCCATAAATCATCAAACCAAGAATAAAGATTTTTTATAAGTAAACGAGAATCAACAATGGTATTCAATTCCATATTAGCATGTTTACCTAAACCTAATCCATTAACCGTAAAATTTGAACTGCCTGTTATTACTTGTATAGGTTCATCTTGACTATCAAGAGCTTTTGTATTGTTAATATGATAAAGCTTTCCATGAAGAAAATTAGGTTTTATCATTGATCTAATTTCAACTTTTTTTTCAATCCAATCAGCACATTCTTTTGCTCTGGATCTTTGTTTTAAATAATCGGTAAGACTTCTTGAATCATTATCTTGTGCAAGTTCTAAATCTTTCTTTATTTTAAAGTTAATGCTGTATTGATTCGACTCAATATTTTTTACAAATGTAGGTTCACCAAATAAAAACCTCATACTTTCGATAGAGTTAAATTTATCTTTCAATTTTTCATGATTAAAAGCATCAACAGTAAAATATGCTGAAACTACTGAGAGTATTGCATTAGGTAGTATATTATCTTTTAAAAAACTTCCTACTGATCCCTTACTTCTATTATCTCTAATAAGACTATTATTTTCATCTGTGATTGCCATCTATAATTAAGCTCCAGTTTTACTTTAAGACAATTATATCATAACTTACTCACCCCCAACCCCTCTATAAATCAATAGAGATGGGAGTAAGAGTCGAATTTAATTTACTTCCCTCTTCATTATATTTTCTTACCCCTCTTTTTCAAAAGAGAGGGGTCGCCCTTAAGGCGGGGGTGAGTTTCTTAATCTTCTTTATCATCTGGTAAAGGTAAATCAAATAGTCCAGCACCCTGATCATCAAAAGCTGGCGGTCTTAATCTCATAGTTTCTTCTGGCTCTGTGTCAAACATTTCAATGATTTCTTTACTAGCATTATTAATTCTAAGTATTGGTTTAGTTGCAACTTGATTACCAATTGAGCTAACTGACTTGATTCCTAGACGACCTAGATGTAAATATTCTACATTAACTTTAGCTCTTTTTTGAAAAGCATAATCTATTTGTACTACAGGATTTTCTTTTTGAGTAAAATAAACTAGTTTTGTACCTTCTGGGATAAATCTATAACTTTTATCCAAAATAAATTTATTAATAACAAATCTTTTCATATAATGAATATTAGTATTTGTATCAAGATAAATAACAGTGTTAGTTTTTAAAATACTTTGACGATCAACATCCAATAATTTTTCATCCAAAAATAATTTATCAGGAATATTTATTATTTTGTATTCACCATTTTTTAAAAATAATAAAAGTTTATCAAATGACGAACATAACAAAGGTTCAGCTACTTTAACTTCTAATCCTAGATAATTAGTTTTTTTATCATATCCAACTTTCATATCTTGAACAGCTACTTTGGTTACGTCCACTGATTCAAATGCTTGTATCTCTGTCTTTCGAGGGTAATTTTTACCATACTTTTTTAAGATTTCTTTAAGATATTTAATACTAAAATTGGTAATATCATTTAAGTTTGTTTTTGTTTCAACAATATCTTCATTGATCTCTTTTACTTCTCCTAATGTTTTATCCATATCAAATTTTGATATTCTTTTGATTGGTATTGATAAAAGTTTTTCTAAATCGCTATCAGTTACTTCTCTTACCAGTTCTGATAAATAAGGTTGTATAGCCGCACCCAATAATTCTTCTAACTGATCATAATTTTCAGCTTTTTCTATGACCGAATAAAGTCTATTCTCAATAAATATTTTAATCAAAATTCTTTCGTGTAACTTTGTTGTTAATTTTTCTAGTTTTACTTTTAATTCTTCCTCAAGAATATAAACAAGTCTATTAGTATTATGAATAAGTATTTGATGTACATCTGTTTCTATAGGATTACTTTCCTTTATCACTACAACATTTGAGGTAATTGGGGTTTCACAATCTGTATACAAAAATAATCTTGGTAAAATATCCTGTGCTAATGCTCCATGTCCAATTTTTAATTCTATCTCTACTCTTTCAGTAGTAAAGTCATTAATTGAGGTTATTTTTAATTTACCTTTAGAAATAGCCGTTTCAATAGAAGCAATAATACTTTCTGTTGTTGTTCCATAAGGTACTTCCCTAATAGTAAGAGTCTTGGCATCTGTAACATCAACTTTAGCTCTAACTTTGATTCTACCTTTTCCTCTTTGATATTCACTAACATCAATCATGCCACCATGAGGAAAATCAGGAAATATTTCAAAACCTTGACCTTTTAGTATTTGTATTTGTGCTTCAATTAATTCAACAAAATTATGAGGTAATATTTTGGTAGAAAGACCAACCGCAATACCTTCACCTCCAGCCATTAATAAAGATGGAAGCTTGCAAGGCAAAACTACAGGTTCTCGATTACGACCATCATAACTATCAACATATTCAGTAATTTCACTGTTAAATAATGTCTCTCTGGCAAGAGGTGAAAGTCTGCATTCAATATATCTGGCAGCACTTGATGGATCCCCAGTTATGACATTACCAAAATTTCCCTGTTGATCAATAAAGTAATTTTTTTGAGCGACATGCACCAAAGCATCTTCGATACTCGCATCACCATGAGGATGATAACGCATGGTATGACCAACAATATTTGCTACTTTATGAAATTTTCCATCATCAACCTCAGATAATGTATGCAAAATACGTCTTTGAACAGGTTTTAAACCATCTTCAATACTAGGTATAGCACGTTCTTTAATAACATAGGAGGCATAGCCCAAAAAGTTACTATCCATCAAAGCTTTTAATTGATTTGTAGTTTCCATATATTTTTAAACTAAATTCTCCATAATATATTGTTTTCTTTCAGGTGTATTTTTACCCATATAAAAAGTAAGTAATTTTGGTACTTCTTGCATTTCATTAACTGAAACAGGTATTAGCTTCATATCTTTACCGATAAATTGTCCAAATTCATTTGGTGATATTTCGCCAAGCCCTTTGAATCGTGTAATCTCTATTCCTGTCTTTAATTTTTTTACTGCTTTTTCTTTCTCTTTTTCTGAATAACAATAAATAGTTTCCTTTTTATTCCTGACTCTAAATAAAGGTGTTTCAAGAATATACACATGATTTCTTAAAACTAGTGTGTCAAAAAAATGTAAAAAATAAGTTATTAATAAATTCCTAATATGTAATCCATCCACATCGGCATCAGTCGCTATTATTACTTTGTTATAGCGTAAATTTTCTATAGATTCTTCAATGCCTAGAGCTTGCATAATATTGTATAACTCTTCATTTTTATAAACTAATTCCATTTTAGTTTCAAAGCAATTCATTGGTTTACCCTTAAGGGGAAATATTGCTTGAGTATATACATTTCTAGTAACTACCATTGAGCCACTAGCAGATTGACCTTCGGTTAGAAAAATCATAGATTCATCACCATCAGTACCTTTATCATTAAAGTGATATTTGCAATCTTTTAATTTTGGTATTTTTACAGCAACTTTTTTTGCTCTTTCCTTGGCTATTTTTTTGACATTTTGTAATTCTTTTCTAACTCTCTCGTTGAAAGTAATTTTATCAAGAATTCGATCTGCTATTTCTTTATTTTTATGTAAAAAATCTTCGATAGCTGTTTTAACTTCCAAAATAATAGGCGATCTTACTTCATTATTACCAAGCTTATTTTTTGTTTGTGATTCAAAGATTGGATCTTTTAATTTTATAGCAATAGTTCCAAAAATACCTTCTCTAATATCAGCACCCTGAAAATTCTTTTTTGAATAATCATTTATACCCTTAAGAATGCCTTCTCTAAAAGCTGATTGATGAGTACCACCATCAGTAGTATGTTGACCATTAACAAAAGAAATATAATTTTCACCATAAGAGCTGGTATGAGTAAAAGCAAATTCTAAGGTTTCAGAATGATAGAATATTTGATCATAGATTTTTTCTTCTCCAACTTCTTTTTCTAATAAATCAAAAAGACCTTTTTTTGAGTGAAACTTTTCACCATTAAAATTGATCGTTAACCCTGTATTCAAATAAGCATAGTACCAAAACCTTTTACTTAAAAAGCTATTATTGTAGGCATAGCTACCAAATATTTCTTCATCGGAAATAAATTTAACCAAAGTTCCATCAGGATCAGTAGTATCACCAGACTCTTCTTTGATCAATAATCCTTTTTCAAAATATGCGGAAACAAATTTACCTTCACGATGACTTTTTACAAAAAATGATGAGGATAGAGCATTAACTGCTTTTGTACCAACACCGTTAAGACCAACACTA
>JACMQJ010000248.1 GCA_014377055.1 Candidatus Sericytochromatia bacterium | reverse complement strand
GAAATATCAATGATGTCGCAAAAGCTCCATCTTAGGATAGCTTTATCAATA
This sequence comes from Candidatus Sericytochromatia bacterium, assembly GCA_014377055.1. GTDB lineage: Bacteria > Cyanobacteriota > Sericytochromatia > UBA7694 > JACMQJ01 > JACMQJ01. The sequence goes on along the minus strand of JACMQJ010000248.1, from coordinate 3,014 downwards.
TACTCACTATAATTAGGATACCTAATACTTAAAATTTTTAACCAAATTAATAAACGACCAATTTCAACCGCAGACCAACCATAATCAGCCCTAGTTCCATTTAAATCTACTTTATCACCATTCATAACGCTGTAATATTTGTTAGGAATTTTATTATCGAATAATTGCATAGTATTCAAAAAAGTTAAAATTTTTGTTAATCTTTCATCGAACTGTATATTACTAATAATTTCTAATTGTTGTGCTGATACAAGTGCCGCTATATAATCAGCTATGTCCCACATGCTTGTAGTTGTACCATGATCAATAGAACTAATCATACCTGTTGCTAAGTTATAATTATTGTCAAAATATTTCCATGCTATTTTTGCTTCTTCTAACTCATCTTTGCTTAATTCGCCATGCTGTCCCTGTCTAAATATATTAGAATTATTAACATAGTTTGTACTATCAACAATACTGCGTAAAAGTAGCCCACATCCTGAGAGGATTGAAGTACAAGCCAGACAAGTAATAACTAATTTTAAAGAGTATTTAGTAATCATTTTATTTTATTTGGAAAACATTTGTCTTTTCTTGGTTGGAATTGATCAGAGGTAAAGACATCCCAAATATTTCCTTTATCGGAAAATTGCAAAATTTTACCTTGTACTTTATAAAGTAGAGCTTCAAGCATAATTCCATTATTATTTGCTGTAAAAGTATTTATAACTCCATTCCCGTTTTCATAGACACCTTCATAATATCCTGAATTGGGATCGTATAAATCTGAAATACGATCAAATAAAGTATTTGTATAATCTGTATCCCATAAAACCCACATTCCCATGGCTGCCTTTAGGCAAATTGCAGAATACTGAGGAACATATTTACCTTCATCAGTAATAGTATTCCAAGGATAACCATCCGTGAAAATGGAGTCATAAACAAAATATGGTGCTTGATCAAGCTGATGCTCTGAGCGTGCTGTCAAGATTCCAGTAATTTTATACCTTTGTTCTTGTACTTTATAAATATCTTCTGCATGTTGCGAGATAAATTTATCACTGTGATAATTACCATCTGTACTATGATCAGTGGTTAAGTCCCAATTTAATTCAAGACCATCAAGGATATAACTTTCAGTTACTACATAATTATGTGCAACAAAATATCTTGGATCTCTTGTATCATAAGGTATATTTATTCCATAAATTGGCACAAAATCATAAGGCTCTGGTTTAGAAGCTTTTTCTGTATTAAATCCCCATAGCTGAAACCCTTTAGCTGCATACTCTTCATATCCGAGTCGACCTTCTTGATTATAGCTTACTTTATTATCTTTACCGACCAATGCTCCATACATTGTTCCATCTTTATCCAAAGTATTACAAAAATTCCATCTCATCACACAATAATCAATTTCATTAGAATGTTCTGGATACCTTTCTTTTATAATTTTGAACCAAATTAATAATCGTCCCAAGTCTATAGCAGAATAACCTATTTCACCTGGTTTATTAGCATAATTAACTTTTTGACCTGTTTTTGTATTATAAACCTTATTTGGCATCTCATTACGAAAAAGATCCATTTTATTAAACGTTTTAAAAAGAGTAACAAGCCTTTTATCAAAATCAGTTTTGTCTATTAATTTTAATTCATAAGCAGAAACAAGACCACCAAGATATGAGGCGGTATCCCACATTGTGGTTGAAGGATAGTTATTTACAGCATTAACTAGTCCTGTTTCGGCTTGATAATTAGTTTCAAAATATCTCCAAGCATTACGGGCAATACTTTTCTCTTTTGCTGTTAACTTACCATTACGACCATTATGAACGGGTTGATTTTCTTCAATATATTCTTTATTGCTAGTCTTTGATTTAGCTTGAGTATTATTATCAAAACAAGTAAAAAAAGATAATAATGACAATGAAATAATAGCTACTTTTCGACTAGAACAAAAAAAAGTTTGTTTTACTCCCATCTTGAGAGGGTCTAGGGATGTGTTCATTAATATTTCCTTTTTAATTATATAATTTAGCTAATTTACCAAATTGCTTATAAGATAGACTTTCCAAAATTATAGCGTTAGTGTTACAAGTTATTGACTTATTTGGAGTACTATCTTTTTCATATATCCCTGAATACCAGCCTTTTTTTGGATCATAATTATTTTTTATTTTATCCATCAATAAATCAGTATATTTTGTTCCATATAAACTATGCCAACCAAAAACAGCTTTTGTGCTAATACTTTTAAATTTAGAAGCATCTTTACCATTAGAATCAATGCAATTCCATACTTTACCATCACTATAAACTGTGTTGTAGACAAAATAAGGGGAACGATCAAGATTATCTTCAGTAACAGCAGTTAGTATATTTTCTTTTTTATAACGTTCTTCTTGTGCCTGATAAACCATGTTAGCGAACTCAGCAGAATGTTGATCCCAGCCAAATTCTAATCCATCCAAAATGTATGGTTCACTAATTACATAGTTATGACCACCAAGTTTTTCATCTCTTGAATCCGCCGGAACTTGTAATGAATAAACATCAATAAATTTTAGATTTGTTTCATAATCAAGGGACTTATTAACCTCAAAACCTAATAAATTAAAGGCTTTTGCAGCATACTGTTCATAACCAAGACGACCTTCTTGTAGATAGATATTATTTTTATCTTTACCAATACTGGCTCCATAAAATTGACCATTTTTAATCATTTTATTATATTTATATTTAGTCAAGATAGCTTTTACTTCTGTGTCATGCTTTGGATAATTTAATAGTATTGTATAAAGTGATGCAATTAACCGTGATAAATCTATAGCAGACCATCCTATACCTTTTTTTGTGTTTTTGTTACTATAATCAACCATTTTAACATAACTAGTATTGTATGATTTATTTGGTAATTCATTATCAAAAAGTGGTAATGATGATAAAGTTATAAGTATTTTTGACATCCTAGCATCAAATTTTTCAGAAGATATGATATTAAGCCTTCTTGCAGAGATAAGAGCCAT
>JACMQJ010000247.1 GCA_014377055.1 Candidatus Sericytochromatia bacterium | reverse complement strand
TGTGTGTCGTCAGGATTCTTTGTTGTAATGCGTAGCATTAGCATTCCAGGAGTACTGAGTAGATAAGCAAATCTTACAAATATATTCTTTGGTTTGGTTTTAATCTGACCAGCAATTCTAATTAATTCATAAGAAAAGCCTGCAACAAAAGGTAACAATGATATTTTTGAAATAACTCTCAAAGCAATACTATCAGTTCTACCAAGTAATGAAAATAGCACAATACTAGTTAGAGCTGTTAAAAATAAGAAATTTGTACCACATCTAGGATGGATAGTTGTATGTTTTCTAGCATTTTCGATGGTTAGTTCTTCACCTGCTTCATAAGCATGAATAGACTTATGTTCTGCTCCATGATATTGAAATAATCTCTTAACATCTTTCATCATTGAGATAGCCAGAATATATATTAAAAATATGGATAATCTGATACTTCCTTCTATAACATTTAGCAAAACTACATTACTTATTTTATCTTTTAGAAAATTAAATACAGTTGCAGGTAATACCATAAATAATCCTATAGTAAAAACTAGAGAAAATACTAGTGATAATGTACCTGTAGCAGAGTCAAAAAATGATTTATTTTCTTCTTCAACATCATCTTTTTTCTCGTATCTTACTACTTTACTTTCGCCTTGTAATTTAAATTCAGTATCAACTTTTTGACCGTTTTTTTCAGCTTGGTCAAGATCTTTCATTACTATATCAGCAGAGAGGTTTAACGCCCACATACCAATTTGCATAGATTGAACTAATGCTGCTATACCTCTAATAAAAGGCATTTTTGCAATTTTACTATATTTATTTTTTGTAACTGGTTTTATTTCAAGAACAATTTCTTTATTACTTGGCTTTCTGACTGCTATTGCAAGAGCATCAGGGCTACGCATCATTACACCCTCAATAACGGCTTGACCACCTAAGGGAGCATATTTATCTTCCATCCTAAGACCTCGATTTAATATTAATTTAACTTTAATTGTATCAAATATTTTGGGTTAATTAAAATTACTTTTAAAAAAAGTAGAACAAGTTTATTATCTTAATCTGGATATAATATGAAAGAAATAGAAAAACTTATATTTTTTCTTTAGATTTGTTTTACATAAAATAAATGATGTATAAGCCATTAAGTAAAAAAAGAATAATTATAACAAGACCAAAAAAACAAGCTGAAAGTTTTGTCATTAAGTTAGAAGAGCTAGGAGCAGAAGTAGTTCTTTTTCCTACGATTGAAATAATTCCTCTAATAATAGATGATCTAATTCGAGCAATTAAAAATATTGATCATTATCAATGGCTAATTTTCACTAGCACAAATAGTGTTGAGATCTTTTTTAATAACTTTATTAAGCATATTACCATTGATCAAATTAAAAAAATAAATATTGCAGTAGTTGGTAAAAAAATATCTAACGCGCTTAATAAAATAGGCTTAGAGCATACATTAATGCCTGAAAAATACACCTCAGAAAACTTAGCTAAGTTATTCCTAAATATTGATATTAAAAATAAAAATATTTTAATTCCTGGATCAAAAATATCAATTAATACTTTACAAATAAAACTAAAAGAATTAGGAGCAAATGTTGATTTTATCGCTATTTATGATACTGTAAAACCATCAAATAAATCCTTAGAATCTGTAGTTGAGAGCATCAAGGATATTGATTATATTACTTTTACTAGTCCATCGTCAGTTAATAATTTTTTTGAGATAATACAAGAATATAATTTACCTTATTTAGCAGAAAAAGCAAAAATTATTTGTATTGGTCCTGTTACTCAAGATGCGATAAACCAAGACTTAAAAAATAAGTGCCTAATGCCAGATGAGCATACTATTGAGGGAATGATTAAAACTATAATTCTGGATTCACAAAAAATTATCTAATCATTAAAGTGCTTGTATTTTATTCTAAATTTTTAAAACAGTAAATTTTGTATATCGTTATTCAATACATCTATTAGCGATATATAATATATTTAGATTGATTTTTTTAAATGAGGTTAGAAAATATACAGCAAAATAAGGATATTGATTAAATGCTTAAAAACTTTAGATCTAAGGATTTAGAAAAGTTTTACATTACTGGGAAAAGTAAAAATATTCCTAGTGAACTTCAAAAAAGATTATTAAATAAAATTGAAATTTTAGATAACACTGTCAATATTGAAGATTTACAAATACCTCTGAGTAACAATTTAGAAAAATTACTTGGTGATCTAAACAATTATTATAGTATCAGAGTAAATAAACAGTTTAGATTGATTTTTAGGTTTGAAAATGAAAATTCTTATGATGTAGATTTTATTGACTATCATTAAGCTTAATTTATAATTATAAAAAGGAAATTATTTTATGTCTGATTTTAAACTTGAGAGAAAACCAATACATCCTGGCGAAATTTTAAAGCAAGAGTATTTAGATGAAATGGGTATTACCCAACAACAACTATCAAGAGATTTAAATGTTACTTATGCCGCAGTTAATGAAATTATTCATGGTAAAAGAGGTATAAGCACAGAAATGGCTTACAAGTTAGGTAAGTTTTTTAATATTTCTCCTAGGTTTTGGATTAACTTACAAACATCTTATGAGATGAAATTATTTGAACAAAACTCTTATAATAAACTTGAAATGGTAAAAGCTTACTCAGTTGTTTAGCTTAAGTTTATCTCTATAACCTAATTTACGTTTGATATTTTATGTTACTTTATTAAATAGTTTATACATATATATTAATTTTAAGATGTTCCTTACATATATATATGTAAATTATATTTAGTCTATGGTGTTAAATATGGCTGGAAGTTATAAAAATAAAAAATTACAGATAAAACAGATAGACGAATGGAGTATTCCTAATTCATCCAACATTGATGAAACAAGACCTAAATGATCCACATTGTAGCTCTTATATATCTCTGAAAAATTAATCTTATCTAAGTGTTGTTCTGGCATCATAAAATCTCAATAAAAAACGTACATTTTTAACTAAATTAAATTTTAACATTCAATATTGCTAAAATACATTTATCTCAAAATACATGTGCGGAATGTAGGTAATATTTAATATTTAGAAAGTTAATATCTTAAACGTTTAGAGTATAAAAAGACAATGAG
>JACMQJ010000246.1 GCA_014377055.1 Candidatus Sericytochromatia bacterium | reverse complement strand
GTTAGTAGCAATATAAGGAAATAATTTAGCGAATATTTTTAAAAATAAATAATGAATAATTTCAGAGTATTTTGGTTTTTGACTACTAACATTTAAGAGCTAATTTAAGTGTAGTATTTATCAAAAAATATAATTTGTTTCCGTTAATATAGTTTTAAGTTACACAAGCTAAAAGCTAACTTAGTAAGAGACTTCTACAAAAACAATAAAGACATAGTTAGGCAGACAATCGACTCTTAAAGCGAAAAGCTAATTTAGCGAAAAGGTTTTACATAAAGACAATAAATAGTCTGGTGGTCATCAAAATAATATTTAAAACTGAAAGCTAATTAAAGCATAAGTTTTTATAAAACAATAAAGACATATTTATCGAGACAATCAACTTTTAAAGCGAAAAGCTAACTTAGCGAAAAGGTTTTATATAAAGACAATAAATAATGGTTTGGTAGTCAGTAAAATATTTCTAAAAGATATTTACAAAATGGTAAGAGGTTAAGTTATAATAGTTCAATTTGTTAGAGCTTCGACAACTTTCACAGATAAAAGCAAATTTTAGCGAGCTAAAGAATAAAATAAATGATAAAAAAAGCAACTAACACAGGTTATCTGCTATACATCGGTAAGGAATAATGGCATAAATATTGTATGTGCCGAGTACATCAGATAGCTAATACGTTGTACGACATAAGTTAAGAAAGTAAATAATAAAAAACTCTATAATGAAATAAATGATAATAATTTTAGTAAAAAGATAAAGATGAAAGTACCTAATTCAGACTTATTAAGTAAGTTTATAGATTATAAAAAGAATGGCTTGAGTGAAAATGAAATCAGTCAATTAAGAGGTTCTATCTTACCTAATAAAATAACCACTGAATTAGCTCAAAAAATAAATACTGAGATTTCTAAAGATAAAAAAATAGATAAAGAAGAACAACAATTTCTACAACTGATTGGTCAGTCAATAGAGAATAAAGTTGAATTGAAGAAAATAGAATCATCAATAGACCCCGCTCATAGCGAAATATCTAAACTAATAGAATTAGGATTCAAATCCAGACAAGAATTTCAAAATATTAAAACTAAAGATATTGCTTTAATGAGCACTTCTGATAAAATAACGGAATCTTTGAAGCGTTCCCTAAAGTATATGCCTGAAAAAGTTAGAGAAAAAGTAAGTACTCTTTTTACAGAAGAAAATCTGGCAATTATGGGAACTACATTAGGGGCGTATGCTTTATCTCATGCGGTTGGGGTTGGTGAAGTCGCTGATATTGTACTAGGAGCAATTGGGGTTGTTGGCTTGGGGTCTGAAGGAATAAAGGTATCTAAAGATTTATACAATTTTACTACAATAGCAGTTAATGCTAAATCAGGTCAAGAATTGGAAAACTCAGCCAAACATTTTGCTGAAGGTATTTCAACAGCTAGTGTTGATTTAACTGCTTTCCTCGGTGCTAAAAAAGTAATGCAGTCCGCTTCTGGAATTAAAATTAACATTAATCCTCCCAATAAATTTGCATTTGCTACTTCTGGAGTTAGTATTCCTATTGCCACCTTCCCTTCCATTTCTATTAGCAAGTTATCGAATACAGTTTCTAGTTTAACTGCATCCAGTATTTTTATGATGGGTAAAAATAACAGTTCAAAAAACATACCAGAATCACAAGCACCAAGAGTAGAACCAAAAATAATAACTCCTAATTCATCTCAATTAAGGGTTAATGGTATTCATAGAATAGATAAAAAAGATACTAATATAACTAGGGATGTTACCCATGCACATTTATTAGAAAATGAGAAAATTGCTGTTGATGTTTTTGGCGAGGCTCATCATGGTAAATCGGAAGGATATAAACTTACAAAAAAAGTAGCCGATTATTTGAGAAGTTTAGGCTTTAAAATCTCTGAAGATAATATAATTAAACCTAAAAAATAACAGTTATGAACAATGAAGAATTAATTAAATTAGCAAAATTTATTCATAAATTTGAAACAGATTATGAATATAGAGATTATTTATCAGAAAATTATGAAAATGAAGAAATAAGAAAAATAGCATATAAGATTGCATGTGATTCTATTGATTGGGTTTATTTTGAAATAAGTGAAAAAGAAAAGTTTAATGATTTATATTTAAATAAGTTTGCAATAGAAAATAATCAAGTATGTACAAATATGAGAAAAATAAAGGAAGAAATAATAAATGAAGATATTGCTAAACTAATCATAAAAACTGCTAAAGACTCAAATTTTCTTAACGATTACAAAAAGCTTTTTAATATATTAAATAAATAAGATTACGTCGTACAACATTAGCTATATGACATGGATCGGCGAAGTGGAGTATCCCTAAAAAGTTGGACACAATTTTAAAGAGGTGATATTTTAATGAAGAAATTTTATACAGAAGAATTTAAGAAAATGACAGTAGAATTATCTTATACTTCAGATAAGCCAGTAGTAGCAGAAGTGTGTAAGGATTTAGGTATATCAAATTCAATATTATATAGATGGAGGAAAGATATGATTGTAGATGCAAAATCGCCTGATTCACAGGAGGTGAAAGAATTAAAGAAAAAGCTTTC
>JACMQJ010000245.1 GCA_014377055.1 Candidatus Sericytochromatia bacterium | reverse complement strand
TTTATTTTCTATATAGTAATCTTTACCAGCTATTCTTGTTGCTTCTGCATCAAACACTTTATCAACTTGTCTTGCTTTAACAGTTATATAAAGAACATTTGCATGATAGGTTGATTGCCATAAATTAAATCCTGTTAGAGATGCTACGGGAATAACTTTACCTGAAATATTATAATTTCGTATAATCCATGGTGATATTATAATAAAAAATAAAGTTGTAAATAAAATCATATTTTTGTTATTAATAAAAATACCTTTTTTTTTAGTTATTTGTTGAATTAAATGCACAAAGGAAAGAATTATTGGTAAAATAATTGTTGTTGGTCTTGTTAGAGTTGCTATTGCCAAAAATGCAGATGAGATTAAGTAAAATGTATTATTTTTATATTTAGCTGCTTTAACAAAAAAATATAAAAATGCTGTTAACAAAACTGTAAATAATGTATCAGGTATTAAGACAAAAACTTGAGCTTGTATAGGAAAATATAATATATTCATAATTACGGCCAATAACCCTAATTTTCTATTTTTTAGCTCTGTAGCAGTAAGATATACAAAAATAGAACTAATGAAAGTAAGTACAATTTGCATAGGAAGAAATAAATTTTCTAAACCGATGAAGCTAAAGCAAGATAATATTAAAGGATAAATAGGTGGTCTTGATGTTGTTGAATTTATTCCATCAAGAGAAAAAATAGAGTTATTGAGTATATGTTTTGAAATATTATAATATTCTACCTCATCACCCGAAATAGTAGTTGGTGTAAAGATTCTAACCCCCAAAAAAGGAGTTAACTTATAAAAGAAAAATAAAACTAAGGAGTTAAAAAAAACAATAAAAACAATATCTCTTAATTTTTTATTATCCAAAATTATTTTACTCCAATCTATAAGAGGTTAAAAGAATATCATAGTTTTTGTATAACAGGAATATTTAAATTTTTCTTATCTAACTGCAATAGGTAACCTTGATTTGGCTCCTATAGACAATCCGTCCTTGATATAATCATCATTAATATATTTAAAATAAGCGGCACAAGCTATCATAGCAGCATTATCAGTACATAACTTCATTGAAGGTAAATGTAAAGCAAACTTATTTTTATCACACTCTCTTTGCATCTTTTCTCTGAGCGTTGAGTTTGCAGCTACTCCACCTGTGATAACTATAGTTTTTAGACCTAATTCTTTTGCAGCTTTTATTGTTTTACTGACAAGAGTATCAGCGACAGCCTTACTAAAACTAGCAGCTAAATCGTTAACAGGTAACTCTACATTTTCATTTTTTAAATCATTAATCTTGTATAACACAGACGTTTTTAGACCACTAAAACTAAAATCAAAAGTATTTGGCATTGCTTTTGGAAAATTAAATCTATTAGGATCTCCTAACTTAGATAGCTTGTCAATATATGGTCCACCAGGATAAGGTAAGCCTAAAAGTCGTGCTACTTTATCAAATGCTTCACCAACTGCATCGTCACGTGTTTTTCCTATTAGTTTATATTTACCATGTTCTTCTACATGGATTAACTCTGTATGACCACCAGAAACTAACAGAGTTAACATTGGTGGTTTTATATTATTCTCAAGAAAGGAAGCATAAATATGACCTTCAAGATGATTGACACCAATAAGAGGTTTATTCCAAATCCAAGCTAGTGTTTTTGCTGTAAGTAATCCTATTAATAATGCACCCTGTAATCCAGGTCCATAGGTAACAGCAATAGCATCTATATCTTTTTCTGTAACATTATTATCCTTAAAAGTTTGCTCTAAGAGAGGGTTAATATTAATAATATGTTGTCTTGATGCTATTTCTGGTACAACACCACCATATTGTGCATGAATATCTATTTGTGACGAAACATAATTAGATAATATTTCTTTTCCATCTCTAACAAGAGCTATTGATGTTTCATCACAGCTACTTTCTATTGCTAAAATTAACACTTTTTAACCACTATTTTTTATTCTTAGACTCAATAAGTCACTACATTTTTTTGATAATACTGAATAAAAAATAACATATTTTTTTGGTGAATAATATTTTTATAAAAAATATATTCTAAAAATTAATAATTAACCTTGATTACCTAACATAATTTTCATAGTTAACTTATATATGGCATAATTCAGTTATCTTTTGTATTTTTATCAGGATAAAATTATGTGCGGAATAGTCGGATATATTGGTTTTCAGTTAGCTAGTGAGATTATATTAGATGGTCTAAAAAGGCTTGAGTATAGAGGTTACGATTCTGCTGGTATTGCCGTAATCAGTGAAAAAGGTCAAATAACTGTTAGACGTGAAGTTGGAAAATTAAATAACTTAATAAAAGATGTTATGACAAATCCATTGATTGGTAATATCGGTATGGGTCATACTAGATGGGCAACTCATGGTAGACCAACTGTCTATAATGCACATCCTCATAGTGATGATAGTGGCAAAATAGTTGTTATACATAATGGTATTATCGAAAACTATTTAATCTTAAAAGAAGAATTAAAAAAGAAATATGAATTTAAATCTGATACCGATACAGAAGTTGTTGCTCATCTCATAAGAGATAATTATGAAGGTGATTTATATCAAGCTGTTCAAAAAGCTTTAAAAAAAGTCAAAGGAGCTTATTCGTTAGTTGTTTTACATGCTGATCATCCAGAATATTTTGTAGCAGCAAAAACAAGTAGCCCTTTGATCGTTGGTATTGGTGATGGTGAAAATTTTGTTGCTTCTGATGTACCTGCAATTCTTAATTACACAAGAGATATAGTCTATCTTGAAGATGGAGAATTAGCTGTAGTCTATAAAGATAAAGTTGATTTTTTTAATCTAGCTGGAGAAAGTGTCACCAAAAAAGTAAGTAAAATATCTTGGAATATAGCCACTGCCGAAAAAGGTGGATATGAACATTTTATGCTAAAAGAAATATATGATCAACCTAAGGCTATCGCTCAAGCCATTGCAGGAAGAGTTTCTGAAGATGAAGGGAAAATTTATCTTGATGACTTAAATATTTCAAGCGAGGATTTAAAATCCATCAATCGTATAACAATACTTGCCTGTGGAACTTCATATTATGCGGGGTTAATTGGGAAATATTATATAGAAAAATTTGCAAAAATACCTGTAGATGTTGATTTAGCCTCAGAATTTAGATATAGAGAACCTTTTGCGGATGAAAATACATTAGTAATCGCTATTAGTCAATCAGGTGAAACAGCTGATACTCTTGCTGCTGTCAAGTTAGCAAAACAATTAGGCTCAAAAACTATTGGTGTTCTTAATGTCATTGGTAGTGCAATTAGTCGTGAAACAAAAGGAAACTTGTATATACATTGTGATCCAGAAATTGGAGTCGCTTCAACCAAAGCATTTACATCAACTATAGCTTGTATGTATATGATGGCATTATATTTTGGTCAATTAAAATCAACTATCACTAAAGAATTTATTTCAAAAAGTATTGTAGATTTAAAAACAGTTCCAAGTATTATTGAAAAAGTATTTTTACTTAAAGATGAAATAAAAAATATTGCCAAAAAATTAGCAAATTACAATCATTGTTTATTCTTAGGAAGAAATTATAATTTTCCGATTGCTCTTGAAGGTGCTTTGAAATTAAAAGAACTTTCATATATTCATGCAGAAGGATATGCTGCTGGTGAAATGAAGCATGGTCCAATAGCTTTAATAGATAAAGATATGCCTGTATTGTCCATAGCAACAGATTCAGAAACTTATGATAAAGTAGTTAGTAATATTAAAGAAGTAAAAGCCAGAGATGC
>JACMQJ010000040.1 GCA_014377055.1 Candidatus Sericytochromatia bacterium | reverse complement strand
AGGATGGATTTATTCTTAACGCTATAATATTAATTTAGCAAATGCTTATAATCCCTCTAACTCCCTTTGCAAAGGGAGGACAAGGTTACTGGCAAAAATTATTATTACCATATATAATTTTTCCATTGCAACAAGTCTATTATTAGTTTGTAGATATTATTAATTAGATTATTGTTTGATATTTTTTCTAACTTTTCGGTTATACTCCAAGAGCAAGATTAGTAGCAATAGATATTATCATATATAGTTTTTTAAAAATATTATAACTAAATCAAACATCTGAAGGTTCTAGATCCTCAATAATAATACCGTAAATAGGTCTTATATTTGCTATTTTTAAAAGATCAACTAAAAGTATACTCTCAGTTCCATCATTTTCTATTATTCTAGGTATTTTAGGCTCTTCACTTATTTTAACAGGATTTTCATAATATACTTTTTGTTTTGTTACTTTAGTAATAACAACAACAATAGATTTCATATAATTTAGATTATTAACTTTAGCTTCCCATGGTATTTCGACTACAATACCTTCTTTTGGATGTAAGGCAGCATATCTAATAATCTCTTTAATATCATCTGATATTGTCGATTTTTTGTTATAAGCTGCTTCAGAAATTAATTTTGCATTTTCTATTAGTTCAGGCATTTTTTTGACCTATTGTATTGCATATTAAAATATATCTTTGACAACAATTAAAACATAAATAATTTATTATTGTCAAAAAAATTTATATTTTAAATTAAAGTTTATGTTTTGGATTTTCGATAGATATGGTATGCGCCCGGAGGGATTTGAACCCCCGACACCTTGATTCGTAGTCAAGTACTCTATCCAGCTGAGCTACGAGCGCAGGTCTTTTTTTAAATGTTTTTGAACGGAGAGAGTGGGATTTGAACCCACGATACGAGTTTAAGCCCGTATGTCTTCTTAGCAGGAAGGTGCTTTCAGCCACTCAGCCATCTCTCCAAGACTTTAAGAAAAGTTTTGTTCTATTATTGTAATCAATTAATATAGTTATGTCAATGAAAAACTTGTATTTTTCTAATTAAAATTTACACAGACAAATTAAATCTACTTTTTAATAACAAAGGTCGTGATATAATCTATTGTCAAAAACGTAATAAATAAAAAGACTTTTGGAAAAATGAAAGATAAATTAAATACACTAAAGCAAGAAGCTATAGAAAAAATAAATAGTAGTAATTCTAAAGATGAATTGAATCTTATAAGAATTAATTATCTTGGTAAAAAAGGTGATCTAACAGCAATACTAAAAACCCTAGGAAGCTGTACACCAGAAGAAAGAGCTGAGATCGGTAAACTAGCTAACATTACCAAACAAGAATTAGAAGGCTTAATAGAAGAAAAAAATAAAGCTCTTGATAAAGCTGTCTTTGATAACCTAAAAGAAACCGAATGGATTGATATTACTGCACCTAGCAATAAAGTTAAAGTAGGTAATGCTCATTCTATAACTCAAATACAATACGAATTAGAAGATATTTTTAAATCAATGGGTTTTTCTATTTTTGAAGGACCAGAAATGGAAGATGACTACCATAATTTTGAGGCACTAAATATTCCCAAAGATCATCCTGCAAGAGATATGCAAGACACATTTTGGCTTGATAATGGTAATTTATTACGCACTCATACCTCCTCAGTACAAGTTAGAACTATGGAAAAAATTAAGCCACCATTACAAGGTATTTCACCAGGTAGAGTTTTTAGATACGAAGCTACTGATGCTTCTCATGAAAATACTTTCTATCAAGTTGAAGGCTTAATGGTTGGCAAAGATATATCAGTAGCTAACCTTATCTATGTTATGAAGGTCTTATTAAAAGAGATTTTTAAGAGAGATGTTAAAATACGTTTACGTCCTGGATTTTTTCCCTTTGTTGAGCCAGGTTTTGAGCTAGACATTAATTGTTTGATTTGTAATGGCAAAGGATGTAGCGTTTGTAAACATAGTGGATGGGTGGAGTTGTTACCATGCGGTCTAATACATCCTAATGTTCTAAAAATGCAAAGTATTGATACTGAAAAGTACTCTGGTTTTGCTTTTGGCTTAGGTCTTAATAGATTGGTAATGATGCGTTACGGCATTGATGATATAAGGCACTTTATGGCTGGAGACATTAGATTTTTAGAACAGTTTTAGCACATATTTATTTGGTTGGTAAGGTAAAATAAAAAGTACTTCCTTGTCCTTCTATACTTTCAACCCATATCTTACCATCATAAAGATCTATAATTTTTTTGCAATTAGCTAGACCGATGCCTGTACCTTCATATTCAGATCGACCATGTAAGCGTTGAAAAATGATAAAAATTTTATCAAAATAATCTGTATTAATTCCTATACCATTATCATTTATGGAAAATAGCCAAAAATTTCCTTCACTTTTTACTGAAATATTAATAATCGGATTAACATCTTTTTTGCGATACTTAATAGCATTACTGATTAAATTTTGAAAAAGCTGTACCATATATGTTGAATCTGTTTTGATGATTGGTAAATGTTGATAATTTAAGATTACATGGTCATCTTCAAAAAGTAATTTAAGGTTACGTTTAATTTTCTCAATAGTATCATTTAAATCTATTAGAGATTCCTTTTTATT
>JACMQJ010000244.1 GCA_014377055.1 Candidatus Sericytochromatia bacterium | reverse complement strand
TTAGCTCCTGCAAGCTTTGTTTTATTACCAACACCATTACCAACTTTACCAACAAATCCTACAGTAGCTTTTCCAACAAATTTGGTTGATTTTCCTGTAATTTTAACTCCATCTATGACCATATTCCCTGTATCTCTGAGAACTTGTGCCGTGCCAGTACCTAGTGTAGCAGCTGTTCCAATACCGATTTGTAAATTAACAGCTGTGTGAGTAGCAACAGCTCCAGCAATCCTACTACCCGTTTTTTTTGTTATTTTGTTATTTGTTTCATTTGCCATATACCCAACATAACCAATAGCAGTTCTACTTTCACCTTTTGAATCTTTAAATAAATCTAATTCTTTTGTTCTGTTATTACCTGCATGACCTACATACAAAACAGCACCAACACCTGCTGCTATAGGAGCAACAGCAACTCCACCAATAACAGCACCTGTTGCCAATGCACCACCACCAACTATTGACACTGAGCCTTCAACTATTTTAAATCCACCTTCATATTTTTCACCTCTTGCAAATTCCTTTATACCTTGTCCAACCTCTAAAGTACCTGTTATAGCTCCAAGTCCACCGATACCTTTATTAAGCTTACTTAAGAGACCTATCTCAGATACAAAACCTGTTTTTTTATCTACTTTTGCTTGTTTAAACAATTTTTCATTTGCTTCAAGATCTTCAAAAACTTTTGTCACAGCACTCTTTTTTTTATCTTTTGGAAATACAAGAGGTTTTTCTAGCGATTGACTTCCAGAATACAATTTTTCTTGAACTTCAGAAGGAAGTATGACTTTTTTATCATTACTTGGGTTGAATGAAATACCAATATCAACAGGGTTTAGATTTAGTTCTTCAACCACAGCAATAACTTTAGCAGGCTTGATAAGCTTACTTGCTCCTTTACTTGTTTCAACATTAGATTTTAAACCTTCTGCCATATTTTGAGCATTTTTTATAGGATTATCTTCTGGATCATAATCGTTATTATTTTTTTTATCAGATGTTGTATTTTCATCATCTTCACTATCAGGTTTTTCTTTGGCAATAGGTTTTGTAGATTTATTTGTAGTTGGTATAGTTGTAGGTCTGAGTGCTGATGCTGGTATGCTCATTCTTCATTAAGTCCTTTTAATAAAATAATTTATTTAATATTATTTTTTACATAGATTATACAACTTTATTACTTGCCTTATCTTACCAAAAGCACTCTCTTATTTAAACTAACCTTAATAAATTAACACTTCATTAACTCAAATATATTTTCACATTAACTTTTTATGATCTATCGAAGCAAAATTATTAGTTTTATTCAGCTCGTTATAGTATAATTATCAGAACAAAATGTACTTAACCTATAAATTTTTAAATTGGATGGTAATCATGAAAAAACTTTTTAAGCCTTCTATTATTATATTAGTGACATCAAGTTTATTAATAAGTAGCTGTAGTAACCTAAATTCAATACAGAATGAACAAATTAATCAAAATGTTTATGCAAACTCTGTTACTAATGTTAGAAGTGATGTATATTTAGAAAAATCTATTATTGTAAGTGTTGAAAAAGCTTCTGTTTATGGTGATACAATCAAAGTTGCTTCGTCATTTAGTCAGTTTACAACTAAAACGAACAATATAGCAAAATATGTTCAGTCAGTTACTATTAACCAACTTTCACCACAGCTGATAACTCTTTCCAGCGATGATAGTAAGTCAAAAACTCCTATGGCGTTATCAGTTATAGCCAATCCTCAAAAGGATTCAGTTGTTTCACTAAGTCCACAAACAACAGCAGAAGCATTGATTTTTATGGATCCAAATATTGCGACAACTGATATTATATTTGCCGAAAAAGAAATGAATATCATCAAAAATTTATCTGAAACTAAAGATTTGGTCAATGTTATCGAATCAAGAATTAAAAGTGAACCTGATTTTTTGTATAAAGATAATCAACAACAAAATTTGGCATTATCCAAAGCAGTTAATTCTGTAGTTAATAGATTAGCGGATGAATATAATTCTAAATCTATGAATGAAACTGCTAACAGAGTTTCTGGAGTAGAAATAAAAGTTAACTCACAAAATCAGTCTAATGCAAATCTTGAGCTAAATAATTATCAAAAAAGAATGGTACAGCTATATTTTGAAAACGATAATAGTGGTAATTTATCAAATATATCTAAAGAAAACTTACAACCAGCTTATGATTTAATTGATTTTAGCCATATTTCATTTGGTTTTAAACCAGTAGTTCAAAACTATATTTTGGACTTACAAAAACCAATTAATAAAGTTGAAGTTATTGGATTAGGTCTTAAAGATGCTAACCAATTTAAAAACAAGTGGTCAGGATTTACTACACAGGATAAATTAAAATATGGTTTACCAATTGCCAAATCTTTGATGAGCGATTTTATTTCACCTGTAATATCAATAATAGTAGGGTTTAATGTTAATAAAGTTTATCAAGCAGGTTTGTTTAAGATCTTAGGTAACTTACCATTTTTAGAAATTGTTAATGACTTTAATAATAAGCAATATGAAAAAGCATTTAAAGCACTTTTGAGTGGTACAATAAAAGCCTTGTTAGATAAAAATGGTGCTTTATTAAGAGAACTATTACAAAGTGCTGGTTTAAATCTTAGCGATGCTGTTCTTGCAAGAATGACTGGTGTAATAGGTATTTTTAACTTAGTAAAAGATATTATTGAAGTAATAAGAACATTGTATGCTTATTCAACAACCAATATTATAGATTCATTCAAAGTTAACAATAACAATGGTAAGCTAGAATTTTTAAAATCTGATACAAATAAATAGAAATTATTT
>JACMQJ010000243.1 GCA_014377055.1 Candidatus Sericytochromatia bacterium | reverse complement strand
TTTATTACCAAAGATAAAAAGGTTTCCCAATGATTTATTCTGCCACTTATTATTAAAATCAGTTTCATTCATTGACATATTTGCTTGATTTCTAGGGTCATTAATCAAAATTGTTTTTTTAGTTTCATTATAGCCAGATACGATTACATAATGCTCAATAGATAACTTACCAAAGTCTAATAGGACAATAGGCGGTTTTCCTGTTCTAATAATTGCTTTTAGAGTATCAAGATTTGATTGTTGATGCAGATTTACCCTAAGACCTTTATTTATTAAATATGCCTTTAAAACCTCAAGATCTGTTGCTCCATTACTCCAATTACTTTCGTTAATTACTGTTTGATAATCAATACTTACACCCCAATAATTTAAAATACTGGTAATTGAAGCCTGACCACAAGTATTATCATCACCTTGTACAAAAAAAGGAATACCATTAATTGTAACAGTTCCATCCGTTGCTTTTACTGCACCAATTTTTTTTTGTGATTTAGTTAATTTACTTATTCTATAATTGGTATGATAGTTAATAACTGTCCCTTTATTTGATTGCATAGGAGCTATAGGAGTAGAACATCCAAATGTTAGCATTGAACTAAGAAGTAAAACTATGTTTAGTAACTTATTTTTGTTTATAATCATATTAAAATTTACTCTAATAAAATATCCTTATATCATTATTATAAATATTAACGATTACATAAATGATTACATTCTTTTGTTTAAATCTAATAATTTGTTTTTGAATTAGATATTTAGTTATTTTATTGAGAGCTATACAAATTAAGATTTTAGGTCGTATTTTTTTCCCTTAAAAAAACTACCAATAAAAACTAAAATACCAACTATTGTCATGACTAAAGAAACACCTTTAAGATGAAATAATCGATCATCCATAAAGTCAGCGGCAAGACCCGCAAAAGCCATTGGTACTGTCATTGCTGTGTTAACAAACATATTTTGTACACCAAAAACTTTGCCTCTCATTTTTTCTTCCGTAATTTCTTGGAGTATTGTTTGTAATGGTATTACACTTAATGAAGCTGTAAAACCAACAATTGAGGCAAATATAAAAGCAAATATTATCGAAAAATTAGTCTCTTTTAGATTCAAAAAATTAGAAAATAATTCTGTATTGGCAAGAATTACTAGACTTATGCCACTTAATAAAAAACCTCTAAAAATAAGCTTTTCTTTACCTATATTATTGCCAAACTTACCTGTAAAGGCTGCCCCCAATCCCATTCCAAGTCCTGATGAAGCTAATAGATAGCCAAAATATACGGGAGGTAGATTAAGCACCTGCTTAACAAATCCAATAATTAAAACAGACAATGCAGCAAATGCAGAAAACATAATAATTAATCTAATTAACGAAAATAATATAATCTGTTTTTTAAAAACATATTCAAGACCTTCTTTAAATTCTTTTAGAAATGGATCTTTATTTTTTTCTTCTTTTTTTTGATTTTGATTGATTTTTATAAAAGCAACCAAAATAGTTGAAATTAAATACATAATGGCTATAACAATAGCAGTTGCATTATTAAATTTACTAATTATTGGCGCACCAATAGCGAATCCCAAAACTACTGAACTCAACATAGTACCTGTAAATAAAGAGTTGGCAGGCATAAGATTTTTTTTGTCAATAATTGATGGAATCATTGATGTCTCGGCAGGAGCAAAAAATTGAGTTAATGTTGATACTAAAAATGCCATTGTATAAATATAAAATAAGTTATGTGAAAATAGCATTAAGGATACAAATATTGCACGAAAGATATTTGAAATAACCATGATAAGTTTTTTATTCCAACGATCAACAAAAACTCCTGCCACTGAGCCAAAAATTACAGCAGGAATGGTAAAAACTAAGGTTAGACCACTAATAGCTGAGTTAGAAAATTGATCCTTTGTAATTAAATCAACCATGAATAAAAACAAGATTTTATCTGAAAATTGAGAAAAAATCTGAGCTGTCCATAATAGTAAAAAATGAGGATTTTTTAAGACTTCTCTAAACGAGCTATCACTCATGATTTCCTTTTTAAAATATATTCAGCCAATAAAATCAAATATTCAGCTTTATCACCAAATATTAATAAATCATTAATGCCCCTATTTACATGATTTTCAGCCATATTCATCGACTCTGTAATCCCATATAGTCTTGGGTAAGTAGCTTTATTACTTTTTTGATCTTTACCTATTGTTTTTCCAAGGTCTTCTGTTAGACCAACAACGTCCAAAACATCATCTACTATCTGAAAAGCAAGTCCAATATTTTCTGCATAAGATGTTAGTGCTTTGATTTTTTCAGGATTAGCATCAGCCATAATAGCCGCAGATCTGACCGAAGTTCTTAACATTGCTCCTGTCTTATGGGTATGAATATATTGAACTATAGCGGAATCAATTTCTTCATTACTTTTTTCGATAGTAATATCCATAGCTTGACCTCCACACATACCTTCTGCACCTGCTGCAATTGATAGATCATAAATAGCTTTTAAAATATTTTCAGGTTTAACTGATTTTGGTGTTTCTCTGATAATAAGATTAAAAGCTTGTGCAAATAGAGCATCTCCTGCTATTATAGCCATTGCTTCACCAAAAATAACATGATTGGTAGGTTTGCCTCGTCTAAGGTTATCATTATCCATACCAGGTAAATCGTCATGTATTAATGATTGAGTATGAATCATCTCGATTGCACAAGCTATAGGTAGAACGTTTTCTATAGGAAAATCAAGTAATTCGGCAGTAGTCAAACTTAAAACTGGTCTTAATCTTTTTCCACCTGCCATAACACTATATTTCATTGATTCCCATATTTTGCTAGGGCCTTTTACTTGAATATATTTATCCAAATGCTTATCAATAACTTCTTTTTTATCAGCAAGATATTTTTCTAGTCTTAAAAAATTATCGTCCATCTTAATATTTTTACCTAAATTTGCTAAGTATAAATTTCTTAAAATTTTAGCATTACTTTTTATAGTTTTATGCCCAAAAATAATAAATTCTTTTTATGTTAATACAATTAACTATTTTATAATATTATGTTAACCCAAAAATAACCCAAATTATTTAATAAATAGCAAGAAGATTATTTTTTTGTCGATTATGTTAATATAGAATTGATATTTGTTGTTAAAAAAATAAAAAGAGGTATAAAATGTCAGGTTTAACTTTTAATTCAGGCTTGGTTGCTAAGTCCTATGACACTAATAATGATGGTATTGTATCCGATAATCTCAAAGTAAGACAAGACCAAAAAACTATTAGTGCTTTAGGTGGTTCTGATAAAGTTAGTGTTGGTCAACTGGCCAATGCTATTGGCAATAATAGTGTGATTGTAAAAAATGGCGAAATATTTGCTCCTGCTAACGCAATAAAAATCCCTGTTATGTATCAAGATATACAAGCTGTTCATGATGTTGCAAGTAATGCTTTGAGTAATACAAGTAGTTGGAATCATACTTATATACCTTCATACCCTAGAGAGTCAGATTTTCAAGGTCCAGCACAATACAAAGAAGCTGTAAGCAATTATAATAGTGCTGTAAGAAGCTATAGAGCAGATATTAAAACTGATAGAGCTGTTTTAGTTAACGCTTTAAACAATATTAGCTACACCACTAATAACCCTCAAATAAAAAATATGGTTAACACAGCTATTAGAAATACCGCAATGAACGATATTTTGGGAATGGTAGTTAATGAGAGAAATAATACTGTTATTATGGAAGATAGAAATTCATTAAGATCCGCACTCACATCAATTAGTGATATGACTCAATTTACACAACCATCAAAAAATATTGGTATTGTCAATCAAGAAATTAAAAATGCTAACGATAATTTAGTGACAGAAGAAACAAATATAAAAACAAAATTACCTGCAGCTGTAGCTCAAACAGAAAAGGAAATAAGTGATGTAAAAGCTCATGCTTGGTTTTTTAAGGGAACAAGAGTTGAGGGTAAAGAAAATGACATTAAGGAAATAAAAGGTTATAGTACGGTCTCTGGTGTTTCTGGTCTAACCCAGTTAGCACGTGCCAACTATGAGCTTGGAGTAAGTGTTCTTGACGGATTTTCAATCGAAGATGCCAGAGGTATCTCACAATCTACACTACAAAATGAAAGACAAGTCAATCAAATCGGTGAAAAAGCGGAAAGAGAAGCTAAAAAAATCGATAAAATGACTAAGTAATCTTTTGAAAATGAAGAGGGTGGAGGTAGACTCCACCTTCTTACTTCAATATTGATAATATTAATAAAAAACTAAATGACTGATTATAAAATTAATAAAAAAATATTTATTTTTGTCATCATTGTTATTAGTTTTTTTATAATTGTAAAATTTACCCCTGTTTCTAATTATGCTAATCTCGAAACTCTAAAAAATTCAAAAGATAATCTAAGACAATTATCATCAAATTGGTGGTTTCCAATTCTTTTTATCTTAATATATATCTTAGGTGTGATATTGTCGTTTTCAGGTTTAATATTAACCATAGCTGGTGGCTTAATCTTTGGTGTAATTAAAGGAACTATTTTAAATGTAATTGCTTCAAATATA
>JACMQJ010000242.1 GCA_014377055.1 Candidatus Sericytochromatia bacterium | reverse complement strand
TCAAGAGGCTCAAATGGTTTTGTAAGATAATCGTTTGCTCCTGAGGTAAAACCAATGTATTTATCAGAAATATCAGTCATCGTTGTTAATATAAGTATTGGGAGATTTTTAAACTTATCAATAGATCTTATTTTACGACATACCTCTACACCACCAATAATAGGCATTCTAACATCCGTAATAACCAACGAAATATTATCAAAAAATTTTTCTAATAAATCTAGTCCTTCTTTACCATTTTTTGCAGTTATAACAACATAATGAGAGTTCTCAAGATATTCTGTTAATGAAATGAGTAAATCTTCATCATCATCTATTAATAATATTTTTTCCATTAATTATTTCTTCCAGGTAATGTAAAATAAAACACAGAACCTTTTTGGGGTACTGAATCTACCCAAATTTTACCATTATAATATTCTACTATCTTTTTACAAACTGCTAAACCTATTCCTGTTCCTGAATATTCTTTTGGTGAATGAAGTCGTGAAAATAAATTAAAAATCAGATCTTTATTTTCAAGCAAAATACCAATTCCATTATCAGACACAGAAAAAACAAACTGACCATTTTTAAACTCTACACCTATATGAATTTCAGGCGAAGGATTTTTGTTATACTTTATTGCATTACTAATTAGATTTTGAAATAACTGTTCTAGTCTTACTGCATCAGCTTCAATATTAGGTAAGGATTTGTATGTTATATTTACATGGCTCTCATCAATTGATAATTTTAAGTTCTTGATAACCTGATCAACAATTTGATTACAATCATTAAAATCTAATTCTCCATGAATATCAGCCATTGAATAAGTCAATAAATCACTGATAAATTGTTTCATTCGATTGGCTGTATCAAAGGTATTCTTTATTAAATTTGTTACTTTATTATCTAAATAATTTTTATCAGATAAAGTATTTAAATTGTCAAGGATTAATCTCAGAGGTTCTTTTAAGTCATGTGAAACAACATAAGAAAACTCAATTAAGCTAGTATTAGAGCGTTCCAACTCAACATTTTTATATTCTAGCTCCTCTTCTATTTGTTTTCTTTGAGTAATATCTTGAATTTGTACAACAAAGTATAACGATTGGCTATTAATATCATGTACAACCGAAAAGCTCAATAAGGAGGTAATAATATTATCATTAATATCAAACAATCTCTTCTCTATTTGATAACTACTTATTTTATTATTTAATAACTTATTGATCTTATCTTGGTCAATATTAATATCACCATAATGAGTGAGATCATCTAACTTTTTTATTAATAAGTCTTCTTCACTATACCCTGTCATTTTGCACAAAGCTAAATTTACTTTTAAAAATTTACCGTCAATTGATAATATTGCCATACCTATTGCTGCATAATTAAAAGAACCACGAAATTTTTCTTCACTCTCTTTTAATTCTTCCTCTGTAAATCGACGAACTCTATTTTCACGATATAAAAAATAAAAAGCAGATAGGAGTAAAAGTAAACCCAAAATATCACCTAATGATGTTTGGATAAATGTAGCAGATCTACTTTTATGCTCATTTTTTATATTGTCATGTAATAAATTTTCTTGTTCTATCTTAATAAGATGAATCAGATTTGTAATTGTTGTGATTACTTCTTTATTTTTTTGTAAATAATTTTGATATTCAATAGAATTATTTTTATCTATTTTATTATTAACAAGTTTGTTAAAAGTACCAATTTTATTATGAATTAATAAATTTAGATGATTTACTTTTTCATTTTGACTTTTATTGTCTCTTATCAGATTATAAAAGTTTTTTAACTCCTGATTTATCTTTTTTTGATATATTTTATAACTATGTAAATCACGATATTTGTCGAAAGAAAACAAATAACTTTTTTCTTCTGATTCAAGTTCAATTAAATTTAAGTTTATATGGTCAATACTATCAATTATACGTTGAATTTTATCAACGAGATTAGAAGAAATATTCATCTCATACATGCTTCTATATGAATACAAATTAGCACAAATAGGTATTATTAAAGCAATCCAAACTACTATTTTTAGCATTTTCTTTTGCTTAGATATTTAAAAACTGTCATCTAATAAATTAAGATATTCCCCATTTGTCCAAATGTTTATAAGCAAGATGAGTAACAATTCTACCTCTTGGAGTTCTATTCAAAAAGCCTATTTGTAGTAAATAAGGCTCATAAACATCTTCAATTGTTGCGACATCCTCACTAGTTGCAGCTGCGATAGTTTCTATTCCAACAGGTCCACCATTATAATTTTCGATAATAGTTTTTAAAATAGCTCTGTCAGTTGGCTCAAGTCCTCTATGATCAATATTAAGTAAATTAAGTGAATTTTCGGCAATACTTGCTGTAATTACACTTTCATTTTTTACTTGAGCATAATCTCTCACTCTTTTTAGGATACGATTAGCAATTCTTGGAGTTCCTCTTGCTCTTTGAGCAATAGCTTCAGCACCTTCAAGACTCATATTAACTTTAAGGATCTTGGATGAACGCAAAATTATTTCTTTTAATTCATCAATCTCATAAAAATTAAGACGGCTGATCAAACCAAATCTATCTCTTAGAGGAGATGTTAATGATCCAGCTTTGGTAGTTGCACCGACAAGAGTAAAATGTTTTAATGGTAATCTCTTGATCTTAGCAGTAGTACCCTTACCAATAGTAATATCAAGAGAAAAATCTTCCATTGCAGGATATAAAATTTCCTCTGTTACTTTATTTAGTCGATGAATTTCATCAATAAATAATACATCAAAATCTTTTAATGAAGTAAGTATACCTGCTATATCTCTAGGTCTTTCTAATGCAGGAGCAGAAGTTATTTTGATACTGACACCCATCTCTCTTGCAATAATCATAGATAAAGTAGTTTTACCAAGACCTGGTGGTCCATAAAGTAAAAGATGATCCATTGGCTCATTACGTTGTTTGGCTGCTAGAATAGATATTTTCAAGCTTTCTTTTAATTCTTTTTGACCGATATATGTATCCAAATCATCAGGTCTAAGATTATTCTCAACAATATCCTCTTTTTTTATTTGAGGCTGTACTATACTATTTTCTTCGGATGTTTTGACAGGTACTCTCTTTTTTACCTGTTGTGGTATGTTATTTATATTATTTTTTTGACTACTGAGATTATCAAGTGGTTCGGATTTTGATGAAGATATTAAAACCATTCTTAATTTACCAATTTAAATATAAAACATTAAGCATAAACTATC
>JACMQJ010000039.1 GCA_014377055.1 Candidatus Sericytochromatia bacterium | reverse complement strand
TATAAAAGACTTTTTATTCACAATAAGTCATTTTCCATAGCCTTTATTAAAGCTTGAGTTCTATCAGTTACACCTAATTTTCTGAGTATATTATTAATATGTATTTTGACTGTTCCCTCTGTTATATATGCTGTATCAGCTATTTGCTTATTTTTATACCCTTTGGCTATTAAGGTTAATATTCCTAATTCTCTCTCTGTTAGAGGATCCATTTTATCCATTTTATTTGTTTGATATTTTTCTTTTTTTTGCCCCTGTAATTCTTGTAAGACATGTTTAGCAACTGTAGGTTGTATAAGAGTTAATCCAGAAGCTACCATTTTTATAGTATGAAATAATTCGGCAGGGTTTATATCCTTTAATGTGTAAGCATTAGCCCCATATAAAAAGGCTTTGTAGAGCCAATCGTCATCCTCTATAGAGGTAATAATTACCACACCTGTTTTTGAATTACTCTCTTTTAGAGCTTTAGTTAATTCTATACCATTCATTTTTGGCATTCTTATATCTACAAGGGCAACATCAGGATTTAATTTATTAATAATTTCTAATCCTTTTTGACCATTCTCTGCTGTACCAATTAATTCTATTTCTTCAAAGTTAGACATAGCACTGCTTATACCAAATAGCATTAATTCATTATCTTCAACAATAACTAAGGAGATTTTTTTTGTCATAAATTTAAATCCATAATATATTTAGTAATATACTAATTAATTTACTCTAATTTATAGTAAAAATGTAGTTATATTTATAATAATTATTTCGTTTTCATGTTAGGTATGATAGCAATACAGTGAACATAATAAGTGCTAAACTTATAGTCTAAATATCAATTACTAATTTAAAGATTTACAATGAATTTCCATATAGTCAAAACAATTTTTCTAAAAGAGCTAAAAGATACTATCAGAGATAGTAAAACACTTGTAGTTATGATTTTATTACCAATAATACTGTATCCACTTTTGGCTATCGGTGGTGGTCAAGTTTTGATGCAACAAGGTAAAAAAATACAAAATAATGTAATTATTATTAGCTTGAACAAAACTGATAATGGTCTTTATGATTTTTTGAAACTGGATAAAAAGATAAAAATAGTTGAGCATAATGATCCATTAAAAGATCTAAAGCTTGGTAATATTAATGCTTATATCAAAATAACAGATAAATTTGCACAAGATATAGACAAAGAAAAAGTTTCATCTGTAGAAGTACTTTTTGACCAGGCTAGTATTGAATCACTACATGCAAGGGCTGAAATAACTAATTTATTGGATGATTATAGTATCAAAGTGATAGAGTCAAGAATAACTAAAAAAGGCTTAAATAAAAATATATTAATACCTTTTAACAGTAGTTTTAGAAACATAGCACCAAAAGAAAAAATAGGTGGCTTTTATCTTGGAAATATACTACCTTTCATAATCATATTTATGACTATTTTGGGTGCTTTTTATCCAGCAATAGATCAAACAGCAGGCGAAAAGGAAAGAGGCACACTTGAAACATTATTAACTACACCTGTAAAAAAGTACGAGATTATTACAGGTAAATTTTTGACTATTTCATTATTTGCCTTTATTACAGGCTTACTTAATCTTGCCAGTATGACATTATCTATGACAATGTTACTTGGTTCTGACAAAATAAATTTTACAATACCATGGTCTGCAATGGGATTAATATTCTTAGTATTGATTCCTATTACTATGTTTTTTGTGGCAATTATGATGCTTGTTTCATCACTTGCCAATAGCTTTAAGGATGCACAAAATTATTTAACACCAGTTTATCTTATATGTGGATTCCCTGCTATGGTAACAATAGTACCAGGCTTTAATCTAAATTTTAAATCTTCTCTAATACCTGTTGCTAATGTTTCATTATTAATAAAAGATCTGCTATTAGGTAAATTTGAAGTAGATCTAATTATTTTAGTAATAGTTAGCACTACAATTTATTCTATGATTGCTATAGCCGCTGCGACAAGACTTTTTAATAGAGAAGATGTCTTGTTATCTGAGGAAAGTAATCTAAGACTTTTATTCACCAATAATAGCTCAAAACTAAAAAGAACGCCCAACTTTATGGAATCTGTCACTTTATATATAATAGGTTTTGGCTTATTATTTTATGTTGGTGGAACTTTACAGACAATGTATAAGCTTAATGGCGTCTTAATGACAGAGGTTTTTTTAGTATTTTTACCAGCAATTCTATTCGTTAAATATCTAAAATTTGACTACAGGGAAACTTTAAGCCTAAGAAAAGTAAGCCTAAAAAGTTTAACTGGTTCAACACTTTTAGCTATTTCAGGTGGTTTTTTTATTACTAAATTTGCCAGAGAAATACAAGAAAAGATTTTTCCTATGCCATCAGAACTAAAAGAAGCTTTTAAGTATTTACTTTATGAAAATGGACATCTTCCAAGTACTCTAAAACTATTTATTATTATTGCTGTTTCAGCAGCAGTTTGCGAAGAAATATTATTCAGAGGACCTATATTAGCAGGAGTTAGAAGTAAATTTGATAAAAAATCAACAGTAATTATTGTAGGACTT
>JACMQJ010000241.1 GCA_014377055.1 Candidatus Sericytochromatia bacterium | reverse complement strand
TCGGGTAATTAGACGGTTTTCTTATAAAAGAAAAATACCACCATCAACAGTTATAATTTGACCAGTGATATAAGTTGAGGCATCGCTACAAAGAAAATAAATAACTTTTGCTACCTCTTCTGGTTTACCAACTCTTTTTAATAAGATTTTTTCTAAAAGTGGATCATGATTTTTGTCTAATATTTCAGAGGTCATATCTGTTGCGATAAATCCTGGAGCAACACCATTAACTAATATTCCTCTTGGTGCAAGCTCTATTGCCATTGCTCTTGTTAAACCTTCAATTGCTGATTTTGAGGCTATATAATTTGCTTGACCTTTTGCACCTTTAGTAGCAACAACTGAAGAAAGATTAACTATTCTTCCAGATCTATTTTTGATCATTTGTTTGGCAACAATTTTTGAAAGATAAAATGTACCATTAAGATTGGTATTAATAACATCTGACCATTTATCATCACTCATCATCAAAAATGATCCATCAGAAATTATGCCACTATTATTAATCAAAAAATCTATTTTAGATTCTTTTTTGATTATATAATCAACCAAATTATTTAAGTCGTCTCTATTGGTTACATCTACTCTGATCGCTTCAACATAAGATGTTTCATTCATCTCTCTTACAAGAATATTAGCTTTTTCTAAACTATTTTTATAGGTAAAATAAACATGGCATTTTTGTTGAGCAAATTCTTTTACTGTGGCAGCACCAATACCTCTTGATCCACCTGTAATTAGAACAACTTTGTTTTGCATTTTTCAAAAAATTAATACAAAGGATATACTTTATAATTTAATAATTTTCCTTCTTCATCAAAATTAAATCTTGAATAATCAGGAAATATCCAAGTAACTAAATTTTTTGAAGGTGAATTTTTCAAAACTAATTCAGGCTTAGTTTCCATTAATTTTAATACTGCTTTTTGATCATCACTTCCAATTGACATATCAGGTAGATTTGCCCAAAGACTACGATGATGAAAATAAAAATAAATATTTTTTAAATCTGTTTGTGCCATATCATAATATTCTGTTCCAGGAGGAATACTTCTTAATAATCCTATGACATTTATGTATTTTTTCTTAGCAATTAATGGCTTTGCTTTTTCATAAAGAACTCTTGAACGATATATTTCAATTAGTTTTTCGGCTCTATCACCATATATTTTTTGAGGATTCATAGCTGTAAGATGATTAAAAGCTCCTTTATAATCATTAGCAGCTAAAGCTACTAATGATTCTGTATAGTTAAGTTCATTAAGCATACCTATTGATTTGTCATAGTTTTTGTCATATTTATCTATTGTTAGTAACATATTAATGGCTGACTTTCTTAACCAACTACCATTTTGTAAATATCTTTCATCAAAGGGAATATCCCAATATTTTAAATTGCCCGATTTACCTTGTACAAACCATTGAGCAACTTGATATAAGCTTGCTCCATCCATTGTTTCAACATGTGCATCTGATCTTATATCGTAAGGACTAACTGAGGTTAAAACATACTTTTGCACACTAAAAGGTTTCTCTTGCCCAGGATCAAGCTTATCTATATCTTCTAAAGGTATTTCTTCGATCAGCTTTTTGGATTTATCAATTACTCTTAACTTTATTTTGATATTTTTTAAATAAAGGTTTGAATGATTTGATACAGTACCCAATGCTTTGATCATTAGATTTTTGGGATCTTTATCTGCACCAATATCAATATTGATAACTTTAACAATTATTTTTTGTAGATCATCTCTATCAGTCACAACAAAATTATTTTGTCCTGTAGTTTTCTCCAAAGCTACTTTATAATTTTGATCAGCTAAAGCATTTAAAGAAAATGAAGACAATCCAAGAGTGACGATTAATGTATTGATCAATAAAGTTTTTGCAATATTTTTCATTTCAATCCTTTTTCAATTATTCAAATAAATTTATAAGAGCAGAAGTAACAAAATAGTTAATTATAACTATTAATAAAATAGAGTGTACAACAGTGTTATTTGCAGCTTTTCCGACACCCAAAGCACCACCAGTAACTTTATAACCTTTATAGCAACTCATTATACCAACAACCAATCCAAAGATAGAAGCTTTTAACATGCCTCCCCATATATGAGAAAGCTTAAGATAAGAAAACAAATTATCTATAAAAACACCTTGATTTAAGTGTTTTAAAATAACTGCAACTAAAAATCCACCTGTTATACCAAATAAGCAAGCAATAACATTTAGCAAAGGACATATAAGAGCTAGGGCTATTAGTCGAGGTATTATAACATATTGAAATGGATTAATAGACATAACTTCCATTGCATCGATCTCTTCTGTTACCCTCATTGTACCAAGCTCGCCTGCAACAGCACTACCAGCTTGTGCTGCGACCATAATACTGGCAAGCATAGGAGATAATTCTCTAAACATGGATTCAGCCAATAGACTACTTAATAATCTTTCTGCACCAAATAATTTAAAAACAGTCATACCTTGCAAAGTCACAACCATACCAGTCGGACCAACTACAGCAATAACAGGCAAAAAACATTGAAAGGCAACATTTTTCATTGATCTGATAGTTTCTTTAAGAAAAAAAGGTGGTCTAAAAGCCCAATAGAAAGTTTGCCCAATAAATCCAGAAAATCTTCCTGTCTCGGCAACAAAATCTACTAGAATATTATTCATCATACAGCTATTTCTTCGCCACTTCTTTGATAGCTTAAAGCTCTAAAAGCTCCATAGACCAAAATATCAGGATCGCCTTTGATAGCTCTTTTTTCGATCCTATTGGCAGCAATAGAGTTTTGTTCAAGTGTCCAATCATCTTCTTCTGGCAAAGGAATTGGTATTAAAGTTTGTCCTGTATAGATATTATTAAAAGCATTAACGGATTCAATACTAGAAAAATTAAATAAAAAATTAACTAATTTAACCGTTCTGAGCATATTGTTATTACCAACTTCTTTTTGTTGATCGCTGATATTACCCATAACTAAATCATATTTTGTACGTGTCTCTACCCAATATTTCATATCAATCATGACATTATTCAAAAATTGCATGTTATCAATCATTCCCCAACTTTCTTTAACATGCAAGCCATGTGGTGAAAATGTGACAGGTGTTGGACGCATAAAATCTTTTATAGATTCACCTTTGAGATTATCATACTTAACTATTGTTAACCATTCGTATTCAAAAAATGGCTCAAAACCTTCAACTGAATAATTAACTTTATCTGTTTTTTTTGCGGCTTGATATTTTATACGAAAACTTTTTAGTTGATTATTGATCATTTTTGGTTCAATTCTTAAACGATCATCCCCTGTAAATTCTATATAAAAATGTGATATGCTCATAGTTAATTCCTTATTGTAAATTCCATTTATTTAAAATTTTATTGATTGAATTATTTTTTTTACCTTCTCCAATAATGGAATCAATACCATTTAATAAAGCTCGATCTTCTTTTCTAACAGCTATTACATAGTTTTTTGGAAATATTGATATACCAACCTGCTTACAATTATTATTTTCATCTTGACATGAAACAGCTCCAATTGAATTGGTAGTCAAAATACCATCAATTAGTTTTTTTTGTAATGAATTAAATAAATCTTGGTTGTTAGTATACATGACCATAGTTATTCCAGCATGTTTTATTTTGTTTAGTTCAGCTATCATAACTTTTGCTATCGAATCATTTAAAACACCAACTTTTTTTCCTTTAAGATCAATTAAATATCTAATTTTTTTAGAATTTTTTGAAATAACTATTTTCTGAGAATTAGCATAATAAGATTTAGAAAAACCAATATTTTTACTTAATTGCTTGTTGTCTTCTGGTTTTTCTAGGGTATTCAAAACTATGTCATATTTTTTATTTTCTAATCCAGATAATAAATTATCCCAATTTGTAGGAATAATTTTTACTTTACAACCTAATTGATCTGCTAAATATTTTGAGATGTCAAATTCAAATCCTTTATATGTTAAACCAAAATTTTGTCTTTTTATAAAAGGTAAACCTGTATTAGGATCGGCACCTATACGAAGTACTCCCGACTTTGAAACTCTGTTTAAGGAACCATCGGCATCAACAATGTTTTTAAGTGAAATATCCTGATTATTACTAGTATTAGAGTAACATGAGGCAGGAATAAAGAAAGCCGAAAGAGTAAATGCAGAAATTAGAATAAATTTTGAGGTTATATTTTTACTAAAAATATTTAATTTATAAGAGTTTTTCATAAATAATGATATAAACAGGTTTCTAAAGATATTTCAAATATAATAGAAGTGAATTATATCACCTTTATCATATTTGAACAGATCTTTTTAATTTAAATATCAAATAAGATTAGAATACAAAACAGATTTCCAAGCAAAGTCTAGGTCATTATTTTCTAAAGCAATTTTTGCCGATAGCTCAATAAATAATTTAGCTTTTTTATTTCTTATCTTTAATAAAAATAATGCTGATTCTAACATTTTCTTGTGCTTTTTTTGTGAATAAAAACGTTCAAACATTGGTTCTGTAGATTCAAAATAATTTAATTTATCAATAAAAGTGAAAACATCCTCTTCATTAGGTATAGATTCAGAGTTACCAAACTTACCAAGATTATTTGCTGAAAAAACATGAGATTCTTTAATGAAATCAGGTATTTTGTCATAACCAATTCCTTTTTTATTAAGGGGTTTTTCTACTTCAAAAATTGCATTGCCACTTGCTCTAGTATAAAAATCACCACTATTACGACCTACCAAATCTATTAAACTAGGCTGAATAATACCATTTTCAAATATATCATCATCAATATGAAAATAAACAACCTCACAAATAGCAAGATTGCCTGCACCATTACCTTTTCCTAGTGGAATCATATCTAATAATTTACATTCCATCTGAAAAGGAGATTCTTTAACTCTCTTTGGTTTTACTATCATTGAATCAACGGGAGTAAATCCACTTTTCACAAATTCATCCACATAAGGTTCATATTCGGTTGAAGAAAGACTCATTTGTTCAACCATGTTATATGTAACAGCTTGCACGACACATTGTTTTGTAGAAATAAGGTTATAGTATGTATCCTTTAAACTACCATCTCTGACTCTTCTTGAAGGAGAAAAAGCAATAGTAGGTGGATTAGAACCAAAAGCATTATAAAATGAAAAAGGTGAAAGATTATTTTCTTCGTATTCTGAAATTGTTGAAACTAATGCTATAGGTCTTGGTGCTATTCCTCCATTGAGATATTTTTGAATATCATTAATAGATACATTTTTAGGGTTAATATGCTTCATTTTAGTCTATTTAAAACCTTTAGTGATATTTTTATAAATACATTTGTCCTCAAGATGAATGTGAATAAATTATGGATACAAATCCTGATAGTAATATATCCAGTACATTATAACAGTAATTTTTTGTTTTAAAATAGATTATAAGAAAACAATAATTTAAATAAAAGTATGTATCTAAATTATTGATCTTCAAGCTTGATGTTGACTATAAATCTTCGTCAATAAATCGAAATAAATATATCAAACTACGAAATTATTTTTACCGTATTGATTATCGAAAAACTTTTATAGAAATAAGATTAAATATACCTAACATTTTGTAAAAGAAAAATACAAATAATAATATTGAAGATCTTCAAAATATATAATAGATAAGAAAAAAATCAATTACAACTAATAAATCAAATGAAGATTGGGGAATTTATTTAATGGCTAATCATGTCGTCACGTTAATACCAGGAGATGGTATAGGTCCTGAAGTCTCAGAAGCAACAATAAAAGTAATCAGTGCAGTAGGAGTTGACATAGAATGGCAAACTCATGAAGCTGGGAACGATGTAATTAACAGATATGGTACTCCTTTACCACAAGAAACACTTGATTCTGTTATGAAGAATAAAGTATGCTTAAAAGGGCCAATTGGTACTCCAATAGGTGTAGGATTTGCATCTGTCAATGTACAACTACGTAAAACACTAGATTTATATGCTAATTATCGTCCAGCCAAAACTATTGAAGGTGTAAAAAGTAGATATACAGGCATAGATTTGATAGTTGTCCGTGAAAATACTCAAGGACTATACAGTGGTATCGAACATATAGTTATTCCTGGAGTTGTTGAAAGTATTAGAGTAATTACTGAAAAGGCTTCTGAAAAAATTATAAAGTTTGCTTTTGAAGCTGCTAGAAAATATAATCGTAAAAAAGTTACAGCTGTTCATAAAGCTAATATATTAAAAATGAGTGATGGACTATTTTTGGAAGTAGCAAGGCGTATTGCCAGAACATACCCAGATATTGCTTATGATGAATCTATTGTCGATTCAACTGCTATGAAACTTGTTATGAATCCTGAACAATTTGATGTATTAGTAATGGAAAATCTTTTTGGTGATATAATTTCAGATCTTACAAGTGGTTTAATTGGTGGTCTTGGTATGGCTCCAAGTGCCAATATTGGTGAAAAATATGCTCTTTTTGAAGCCGTTCATGGGTCAGCCCCTGATATTGCTGGTAAAGGTCTTGCTAACCCTACAGCATTACTTTTAAGTAGTGTTTTGATGCTAGAGCATCTTGGTGAATTTGAAGCAGCAAAAAGAATTGAGAGTTCTAT
>JACMQJ010000240.1 GCA_014377055.1 Candidatus Sericytochromatia bacterium | reverse complement strand
TCTTTGATAGTTTTACCTGTAATCGACTTATAACCATTCTCTGATAATACTTGAAATTCAAGTGAGGATTCTGATTTTTTTTTACCTTTTTTGCGAGTTGAACGCATAATTCGATATAACTGATCTTCTATTTTAAAAATCAATTCAGCACTCATATCACTTTCGCCCAATCTAATTAGGTCTTCATTAGAGCTTGATCTTGCCTCTTCCCATAAACACCAAGTGATAGCATCAAGTATTGATGATTTGCCTGAACCATTTTCACCTGATAAGCAAGCAACATGTATTTCCGAAAAATCTAATTGTAGCTCTCTATAGCTCATAAAATTTTTTAGATTAAGAGTAATAGGTATCAAATTTTATCTCCTTGTAATTCCATTAATAATTTTGCTCTTTCAAGAAGATCTTCCTTAATTGTTTCCATTTCAGGATACAAAATTATATATTTTTCTAATGATTGAATAGGATCAGTGCTAATTGATTCATTTAACTCTGGATTTCGTGTTCTTGAAGTTCGATCGATAATATTTGGTCTAAGCATATAATAAAATGAACCTATGAGATTTTGTCTTATTTCTTGATCATCAACCAAGTGTGTATTGTGTGCCTCGATTTGATACCTTAATCTAATAATAGCCTCAACAATATTTTCTTTTTTTATTGCTTTAATAATATCTTTAGTTGGATCTTCGGATTCACTAACATCAACATCTATTGTAATAAATTTTCTAGCTGGTAACTTAATAAACTCATAAGTTGTCTTATGTCTTTCTAGATCGATCACCATGAATCCCTTATCTTCTTTTTCTTCACCAAAATCAACTCTTTCAATACTTCCAGGATATACCACTGGTGGATTTGTTGTCAAAACTTGCATTTTATGGATATGACCAAGAGCAACATAATCAAATTCTTTTTTGGCGACTACAGACAGTGGAACAGAAAAACTTTTACCAACCATTAAATCTTTTTCTGCACCTATTGTTGCTTGATCTATACCAACATGAAAAGTAAAAATAGTTGGTAGCGACTGATCCATTTTCACAATAAATGATGTTAGTAAATCATCTATTTTTTTTACTAATATCCTCTCTACCTCTTCAGCAGTTTTTAAACTATATTCTTCATTTGTTAACATACCACTTTTAGAAACATAAGGAATAGCAATAATTTGGACATCACCATTTTTCGTTTTAATAACAAAAGGTTCTCTAGGCTTTTCAACAACATAAACATTTTCTATTTTTAGAGAACCATAAACGTCCATTGATGTTGCTTCACCATATCTATTCGATAGATCGTGATTACCAGCTAACAAAATAGTTGGTATATTTGCTTTTGAAAGTTTATATACTCTTTTGGCAAATTCTCTTTGCTGAGTTGAAGTTGGTGATTGAACCTTAAAAGCATCACCTGCAAAAATAACCAAATCAAAGTCATTATCAATGGCATGGTTAACTATTATATCAAAAGACCTTAAAAAATCTTCTAGTCTTGAGTTTAAACCAGTTTCTGGATTAATATATCCATAATTTTCAATGCCAATATGTATATCAGCTGTATGTAAAACTTTTATCTTTGACATTTTATCCTAAATTTTTTTTAGATTAAGTTAATCTATCATTACTCCGTTATTATATCAATCTTTACTCAAAAATAACTTATCTTTAAGAAAGATCCAATACATTTTTGTCTATGTATAATTAAATGAATGCTAATTATTTTTTCGACAAATTATGAATAAAATATTAAAAAAAACTGTGTATTGTTCTCTGATTGCTTTGATAATAAGTAGTTGTAATGATGCACAAGTAGAACAACCATTTCAAAACAATAATATCAAAGCCTTTGATGCAACTGATCTAAATATTGATGTAGGAGCATACAAAAGCTATACAGTTAGCAAAACGGATAACTTATTTTTGGAAGATTTATCAAAACGTTCATTTAGATTTTTTGTAGAACACTCAGATATTAATACAGGCTTAACCCTTGATAGAGCTGCTACAGATGGTAGTCCGTCCAAAACTAATATTTCAAGTAGTGCTGCTACAGGCTTTGCTTTGAGTGCTTTTTGTATAGCTGCTCAAAGAGGATGGATTCCAAACAGTGAAGCACAAAATAGAATAAGAAAAACGCTAAAATTTTTATATGAAAAAGCTCCTCAAGAACATGGCTGGTATCTTCATTTTATGGATCAGAAAACAGGTGACAGACGCTGGAAAAGTGAATATTCAACAATAGATACAGCCTTATTATTAGGTGGTGTTCTTGCTGCTAGGCAATATTTTAAGTCTGATAGCGAAATATATAGTTTAGCTACCAAAATTTATGAAAGAGTCGACTTTGCTTGGATGATGGATAAAAGCACCAACTTATTATCTCATGGTTGGACTCCTGAAGATGGTTTTATACCATATCACTGGGACACATATAGTGAACACATGATATTGCAAATACTAGCAATAGGATCATCAACGCATCCTATTCCTCCAGAAGCTTGGAAAGCTTGGAAAAGAACAACAACCAACTATGCAGGTTATACATATCTTAATAGTGGTCCATTATTTACTCATCAATATTCACCTTCTTATGTTGATTTTAGACATAGAAAAGATACAAATTCAGATTTACAAACAGACTTTTTTGTTAATTCAGTTAAAGCAACCAAAGCACACAAACAATTTTGTTTGGATATAAGCAAACAATTTAGTGGATATAAAGAAAATATTTGGGGAATAACAGCCTCAGATAGTGCCAAAGGTTATCTTGCTTGGGGTGGTCCTCCATTGACTCCTGATATAGATGGAACTGTTGTTCCATGTGCAGCTGGTGGATCATTAATGTTCACACCTGACATAACTATACCTGCTTTGCAAGCTATGCAACATGATTTTGGTAATAAAATCTATGGTAGATACAGTTTTGTTGATGCTTTTAATCCTATTACAGGATGGGTTAATCCTGATGTTATAGGGCTTGATATTGGTATAACCTTGCTTAGTGCTGAAAATCTTAGAACAGGTAATATTTGGAAATGGTTTATGCAAAATCCAGAAATACCGAGAGCGATGGATTTAATTGGTTTGCAAAAATATTAATATTTTTGCAATTAAACTCGACAAATCTTAAACCTAAAAGATAATTTTTAACCATAATTTAAATAATTTTAATTTTTTAATATAATATAATTAATTTTTCTAATCATTCAATAAAGGATTTAATTATTTATGAAGCTCAAAAAAATATTTTTTTCATCATTTTTAACAATCTTTTTTACTACTACGACTAATGTATATGCTGAAGATCAAAAGCCTGTTATAGAGCTTAGTCCCGATAGATTTGATGATGTTACTTTTATTAGTATTGGTGGAACAATTTTGAATCTTTCAAATGTTAATAATGCTTTAGCAGCTAAAAATTACCCTGCATTTTCCTCGAATTTATTATCAATTAGCACAGGTAGTCGGACAACCTCAGCCAGTAGAATAGTTACAGGAAGTGAAGCTAGTTTTAGCCTTGAGAATAAAAATTTGAATATGGGTAATGGTTACAAAAGCTTTTTTTCATCATCAGCAAGTATTATCGGTAATCTTGGCTATGTAGTATATTCTACAGACACTATCAAAATTTATCCGATATTTGGAGCTGGAGTTGGTCGTACAACTGTAGATTTATTCAAAGATGAAAAAACACCGACTTTTCAAGAGCTTTTAAACAAAACTGAAAGAGGTACATCACTTTCAGCAATAAATATCATTGGTGATCTTGGAATAGGTGCTGACTACACGTTAAAAGTAGGTAGATCTTCACAAAAAAAAGGTGGTATTAATTTTGGTGTAAAGGCAGGATATGTTTTTACAGTTTACTCTACAGGATTGCAACAAAAAGGCGAAAATATATCTGGCAGTCCTGATATTAATAATAATGGCCCTTATATTAGAGCTTTTGCAGGATACAACGGTAGTATTATTGCTGCATTATTAGATTTATTTTAATTACTTACTTTGACATTCTATTTCTTTTGACATAGCAAATGAGTCAATAATATTGGCAAAATGAATAAAAGGTAAAAATATAACACTTATAGCTCCAATAATAGAAGCTACTATACCCAGATATATTGTTGTTATATTTCTTGGTGTGCTTACATTAGATTGAGAAATACCTGTTAAATTATAGATTATTAGACCAATAATGGATAAAATAAGTAATCCAGATTCTGATAAAATAAACTTTAATCCTCTATTTTGATCACCCATTTTTATTTGCCCAAGCCCAGGAATTAAAGTGCTGTAAATCCAATCATTACTGTTACAAGGTGACTTTATACTTTCTGAAATTGAGAGTAATGAATTATTTGTTGTAAGAAAGTTATTCTGATCGATACGATAATCAAAAATTATTTTGTCTATATTTTCGTTTGACCAAACAGGCAAGTAATTGCAAAAAATAAAAGTTATAATAATTATGCTTTTAAAAATATTTTTTTTCAATAATAGACCTCAAATTATTTTTTATTATTTATTTTTAACTCAGTAGGTAAATTTTCAAATGAAATATTTTTCTTTTTTAAAACTTCTACAGCATCTTTATATCCGACTAAAAAAGCATTTTTTATTTTTTTTGGATCATTGGTTACCCTTGTAACTCCTAGATTATATTTAGGTCTAATAATGGTTATATTAACATCTTTGTTATTTTCAATAGTTTCCATGCTTTGATTATAATCAATATATCTCTCTAAGATAGCTTGCTTGATAAAAGGATATTTTCTACAAATATTCGCTGAGATAGTATCCGTTAATGTCTTTGTCTTTTTATAGCCTTCATGTCTGGTTAGCAAAACATAAATCTCGGTTGCTCCCATCTCTATTGCTTTTTTTATAGGCAAACCATCTGTAATAGCTCCATCCATATACTCCTGACCATTAATTTCAACACTCTTATTATACAAAATAGGTATTGAGGCTGATGCTTTGATAATATTAAAAAAAGATTCTTTTTTGTCATTAAGAAAATATTCAGGTTGACCATTACTACAATTAGTAACAACTGTATAAAATTTTGTTTTTGAAGATATTATTTTATCTAAATCAATTTTATGATGTTTTGACATTATTTCTTCAACAACAAAATTAACATCAATAATTGGTTTAGTTAGAGAAAAAGCATTTCGTAAATTAATAAAATCGGGAGTTAACATTGTTTTTGTCCACATTTCCCAAAAGTGACTTGACTGATCTGCTACAAAGTAAGCTCCATTACAAGCTCCAGCACTTGCTCCGAAAACTAAGTCAAAATGGTCATGTTTAATTCCCATTTCTGATAAAGCGGTTAATGCACCTGCGGAATGTACCGTCCGCATTGCTCCACCCTCGAGTATTAATGCTTTCAAAAAATGAGCCTCAATAAAAAGTAATATAAACGATATTACCACAACATTATTTAGATTGATCAAATTAAAAGAAGAAAAGAGCAAATTTTTTTGTTTGCTCTTTTCTTATAATATTTTTTAAGTCTTACTTAGCAACTTTAGCCGCAAAGTAACCTGCTAATCCACCAGAAACAGCTCCAGCAATAGCATAACTAGGATTAATTAATCCAGATGCAACTCCGCCAGCTACTGCACCACCAATTGCACCAGCAACTTTATTTTTTGTGACATTTGCAACTACAGCTCCAGTTGTACCACCAATTATAGCTCCAACTATGCCAGTTGTTGCCATTCCTAAAAGACCTAAACCTACAGCTTCTCCACCTTGTTTGACAAGAGGAGCAAACATAACAGTTGTAACACCAGCATCACCTAATTCTCCTGCGGCAACTCCGACACCTGCGCCTTTTAAGGTATTAACAGCTATTTTACTCATAGAGATACCATCACTCTTTGAAGTTGGAGAGTTTTCAGTTGATTGAACAGCAATTTTTACTTTAACTGGATCTTGTGCGTTGAATTTAACACCTTGAGCCGAACCTACTTGCATTGTACAAATCTCCTTATTAGAACTCTTATATTTATCTATTATA
>JACMQJ010000239.1 GCA_014377055.1 Candidatus Sericytochromatia bacterium | reverse complement strand
AGCCAACTAATGCACCTGCTATAATATTTATTATTAATAAACTTAAATCCATTTTATAAAACCTTAGATAGATAAACTGAAACATTGATTACACGGTTTAGTATTATAACTCTAAGATAGCTGTGAACTACATAATTAAATCAGCTAATTACATTTTATGATCATAAAAATTATGATGAAACTGATATGATATAATTTTGTATTATGAAACTAAATGAACAACAAAAAGAAGCCATATATCATGTTAATGGACCTCTTCTGATCCTTGCAGGAGCAGGAAGTGGTAAGACTAGAGTATTAACTGAGAGGATAGCAAACTTAATATCTAATGTAGGTGTTAGACCATATAATATCTTGGCTGTCACTTTTACCAATAAATCTGCAAAAGAAATGAAAGAGAGAGTATCCAAAAGTATTGGTGAAGAATTAACAAAAATGCTGTGGATAGGTACGTTTCATTCTATTTGTAGCAAAATTCTAAGAACCGATATTCAATTTATAGGACGTAATTCTAATTTTGTTATTTATGATAACTCTGATCAAAATAAAATAATCACAGAATGCCTAAAAAAATTAAATATTGATGATAAATCATTTCCTGTTAATAAAATAATACAAGCCATTAGTAAGGCAAAGAGTAGCACTATTACAGCTGAAGAATATACAAAAAAATTTCTTACTTACACTGATCAAAGAATAGGTGAGATATATGTAATGTATGAGGATGCTCTCAAAAAAAATAATGCCCTTGACTTTGATGACATGCTATTTTATGTAGTACAAATTTTAAAAAATAATCCTGAAAGACTAGAGTATTATCAAAATAAGTT
Organism: Candidatus Sericytochromatia bacterium; assembly: GCA_014377055.1. Taxonomy (GTDB): domain Bacteria; phylum Cyanobacteriota; class Sericytochromatia; order UBA7694; family JACMQJ01; genus JACMQJ01. The sequence continues at coordinate 9,211 of JACMQJ010000239.1, read as the reverse complement.
TAAATATATTTTGGTTGATGAATATCAAGATACTAATTTAGTTCAATATGAGCTAATTAGACTTTTAGGTGATAAATTTAGAAATATTTGTGTTGTTGGTGATGTTGATCAAAGTATTTATTCATTTAGAAATGCTGATTTTAGAATTATTTTAAACTTTAAAAAAGATTATTCTGAAACAAAAATGATTACTTTAGATAAAAATTATCGTTCTACAAAAAAAATTATTTCTCTTTCCAACGAAATAATCGAACAAAATAAAGATAGATTTCCTAAAAATCTAACAACTGACAATGCAGAAGGTGAAAAAATAGGTATTTATGATCTAAATGAAGAAATGATGGAAGTACTATTTGTTATTAAGCAAATGGAAAATTTGAGAGCTAATAAGGGCTATAGCTTTAATGATTTTACAGTTTTATATAGAACTAATGCTCAATCACGTATTTTTGAGGAATATTTTATTCGTAATAATATACCTCATCAAGTTTTAGGCGGTTTTAGATTTTTTGATCGAAAAGAAATAAAAGATATACTTAGCTATTTAAAAGTTATTTTTAATCCTGAAGATGCGATTAACTTACAAAGAATTATCAATACACCAAAAAGAAGTATTGGTAATACCACAGTTGAAAAATTATTAGATACATCTAATGCTTACAACATGAGTCTTTGGGATATATTAAACTTCCAAAACTTTGATGGTATTGGACCCGCAGCCCAAAAATCAATTAGGCAATTTGTCGAATTAATGAAAAAATTGATTCAAGAAAGTCATTTAATTTCAGTTTCAAAATTAATCCAATTAATTGTTGATGAAACTAGATATATTGATGAATTACAAAAAGAAGATGAAAAATCAGATAAAGAAGGCTCAAGGGTTGAAAACGTCAATCAGCTTATTAATTCAGCTTTTAGCTTTGAAATAGATTCTGATGATGTTTCACTTGAAGCATATCTTAGTTATGTTTCCTTAATATCTGATATTGATGCTCTTGATGGAGAAAGTAATAAAGTGAAGTTAATGACAGTTCATACTTCAAAAGGCTTGGAATTTCCTGTTGTTTTTATTGTTGGTTTGGCTGAAGGAATTTTTCCTCATTCTAGATCTGAAAATCATGCAGAGATAGAAGAAGAAAGAAGATTAATGTATGTCGCTATCACACGTGCCAAAGAGCTTTTACATATTACATTTGCTAGAGAAAGAATGATGTATGGTTCGAAGCAACATCTAACACCTTCAAGATTTTTTTCAGAAATAAAATCAGAATCATTAGTGGAATGTTACAAAAATCTTGACCCTAGAGGTCATAGAGCTGTTAATCAAAGAATTAGTTTAACAAAAGTAAGTCTTGATAGCTATTCTGATGAGATGAAAAACAAAATATCAGGATTTAACAAACCTAATACATCTCATTCTTATGCTAGTCCATATTCTACTAAAAGAAATGATGATAGTTTTAGTAATGTTGACATGGATTATTCATCATCAAGTTTTAATAGTAAAAGCAATAATGAATATAATCTAAAGAAGAGTCCAAAAAAACTGGATAACCTAGCTATACAAGCTTCACTTGAAAGTAGATATGCTAACAAAAATTATGATGGTCCAAAAGTAGAATTTAAAGAAGGCGAAAAAGTACAAACTGCAAAATGGGGCAAAGGAACTATTAGTAAGATAATGAAAAATAATGAAAAGTTTTTACTGATAATAAATTTTGATTCTGTTGGTGGTAGTAAAATCATCGATCCAAAAATAACTATTGTTGAGAAATACTAATTAAAATAACTTTATTATCTGATCTGATATATTTTGTGTTGTCTTGTTATCAGTCAAAATGCAATAATCAGCTTGTAGATAATATTTTTCTCTCTCAACCAAAAGATTATTCAATTTTTTAAGATCAGATAACAATGGTCTTTTGAGTATCTCTTCATTTGTAAATCTACTAATTAAACATTTGTATGATGTCCTTAGATAAATAATTTTACCAATAGATTTGAGAATATTAATATTCTGCTCATTACAAAAAGTTCCTCCACCTGTACTTATGACAGAGCCAGAAATATTTTTTAAGGAAAAAATGAGATCCCTTTCTAAGTTACGAAAATATTTTTCACCAAATTTATCAAATATTTGAGCAATATTTGTATTTGCACTTTTTTCTATTAATTGATCTGTATCAATAAAATTTTTATTTAATTTTTTGCCTAAAATATTGCCAATAGTCGTTTTACCCGATCCCATAAAGCCTATTAGTACTATGTTGTAATTATTTTTCATAAAGTTAAATTATCTTAACCTAATATATACGCAAGTTTAACCTAAATAAAACTATAACTTAAATTATTTGTATTATTGTCTTTTTTAGTTTTTGCTCAAGATGTATAATACAATAAGTTATAGCTATATTTTATTTTTTTATAAAGCGATCGGGTTTTCAAAGATGAAAAATTTATCGAAGGTTATTCTTACCTCAATATCTCTTGCTGTTTTATTAAGCTCTTGCAATGGTTCTCCCAACTCTACAACTAGTATAAATCCAATAAATGATCAAATTGTTAATAAGCCAGAAATATCTGCCTTTGCGGCTGAATCAGCAAAGATTCTTTCTTTAGAATATGACAAAAATAAAAACGATCAGATCAGTAAAACTGATGCAGGTATAACTGACTTAGAAATGAGAAAACTAGATAAAAATGGTGATGGAAAATTAAGTCAAAACGAAATTGCGACAGGTATTAAAGATGAATATAATAACGCGTCAAAAGTTTCTGATGCTTTAGGAAGTTTAGCTAATCTTAATCAACCTTTTCAAGGTAATATACCAACAAAACCACCTATTTCAACCTTTAAACCTAATAAAATAAGTTTATACATTGATAGAGATGAAATACTTCCAATGATGTTTAATGCTATTGACAATGCAAAAAAGACAATTCAAATGGATTTATATTTACTTGGTGGAAAAATAGGCTTACAAATAGCTCAAAAACTTGTTGAAAAAGCTAGACAAGGTGTTGATATAAAATTAACTTTTGACCCCAATCTTGGATTTTCAGGACCAACTCAACAAGAAGTATATATGGTAGTTGATTATCTTAGACAAAATAAAGTTGAATTTAAACTTTATCCATTGCATTTAATTCCAAAAGTTGAAGAAGGCTTATTGAAAAATAAGTTTCAAATTGATCATGATAAAATGACTGTTATTGACGGAAATATATTAATTACTGGTGGCTTTAATCTTTTTGATCTAGGTGTTGGTAATCGTGACTTAATGTACAAGATTGAGGGTGTAACAGCACAAGAAGCCTCAAATCTTTTATCTTACGAATGGCTACTTTCAGATAAATTTATCGATAAAAAACCTCCTGCAACTGTTTATGTTGTCAAAGATGTAAAAGATGACACAGGAACTGATGCAATGGCAAAAATTGTTAAAACTGCACCTTATGAAAGTACAACAAAGCCAGCTTTAATTGAAATGATTAATAATGCTCAACAAAGTGTTTATCTTTCTGTTTTAGAATTTAGCGATCTTGATGTTACTGCAGCCTTAGTCAGAGCCTACAAGAGAGGTGTTGATGTTAAAGTGTTAATGGACAGAAAAGATACAAATGATAAATATGCTGGTGGTATACCTGTACCAAACTATTATCCAAATATCTTACCTGCCAGAGAATTGGTAAAAAACCTTGTACCAACAAGATGGTATGATGCTAGATACCCAGGACAAGAATTACACATGAAAATGTGTGTTGTTGATGGTAATAAAATGATTGCAGGATCAACCAATTTTACTAGACAAGCATTTACAACATTTAGAGAAACAAGCATTCAAGTTGAGGGTGGATCTGCACCACCAAAAATGGTTAGAACATTTTTGGAAGATTGGACAGGACATGCAACAGCTATCAAAAAAATTACTTTAGGTGATAAAATAAGAGCAAAAGTAGTAGAATTTTTAGATAATAGATACTATGCTTGGTGGTAAGCTTGTAATCTTTTATTAAGACGAATCAGAAAAATATCAAATTAGTTACACTATGCGTCAATTTATTTATTATAATGTGGATATTAATTAAAAACTAATTTAAGAATTTATAAGGTGTGAATATAATGGCGGAATCTAGGAAAATGATATCAGGTGTTGCTGATATAAAGGTAATAGGCGTTGGTGGCGGTGGTGGTAATGCTATTAACCGAATGATTGGTAGTGGACTCGAAGGTGTTGAGTTTATATCAATTAATACTGATTCTCAAGCTCTAAATGAATCTCAGGCAGACAAAAAACTGCAAATTGGTGAAAAACTGACAAAAGGTCTTGGGGCTGGTGGAAATCCAATGGTTGGTCAAAAAGCAGCTGAAGAAAGTAGAAATGATATAGCTAATGCTCTTGAAGGTGCTGATATGGTTTTTATCACTGCAGGAATGGGTGGTGGAACTGGAACTGGTGGTGCTCCAGTAGTTGCTGAAGTAGCTAGAGAAATAGGTGCTTTAACAGTTGGTGTTGTGACCAGACCTTTTGCTTTTGAAGGGGCAAAAAGGTCGAGACAAGCCGAAGAAGGAATTATGGCTATTAGAGAAAAAGTAGATTCTCTGATTATTATTCCTAATAGTAGATTGCTTACTATGGTTAAAAAAGATACTTCTATGCACGAAGCTTTTAAGGTCGCTGATGACGTTTTAAGACAAGGTGTTCAAGGTATATCAGATATAATTAACGTTTCTGGACTTATTAATGTAGATTTTGCGGACGTTAAGACAATTATGTCTAATTCTGGTTCTGCTTTAATGGGAATAGGTAGGGCATCTGGAGAAGGTAGAGCTGTAGAAGCTGCTAGAGCTGCCATCGAAAGTCCATTACTTGAAAACACTATAGAAGGAGCTACAGGGCTCATTATCAATGTTACAGGTGGAAGTGATCTAAGCTTGATAGAAGTAGATGAAGCTGCAACTATTATCAAAAACGTACTTAATCATGAAGAAGAAAACACTATTTTTGGTGCTGTAATTGATGAAAGATTACAAGGCGAAATAATGATCACAGTTATTGCTACAGGGTTTGAACTTGGTGGACCACAAAAAAACTCTTATACTAGCAAAAAAACTATCGTACCGACACTAACAAAAAAAGAATTACCTAAAGAAAAACCATTCGTCCAAGATGCTAATCCTTTTGATAATGTTGTTATACCACAACCTGTTGCTGTTAATAATTTACCACAATCTGATTTTACTGTAGTCAAACCAAAAGAAAGCTTACCACCATTCATTGAAAGATGGAAAAACGGTTAAAATTAAGGATTATAAAAATCAAGCCTCATATTATTTTAATAATATGAGGCTTGATTTTTATCTACTAGCTTCAAGTATATCTCTATACCATTTTTGTATTTTTAGAGCATAAACAACTTGTTGATAAGTTAAATATTTCATATCCACCATAATATCTCCCAATAAAGCCTTATCCTTTTTTATATTTTTATTTTCTTCTTTCCTAGCTTCTTTTTCATCATAATGAGCTATTTCATCATCTTCAGAAACAACTCTAAGTTCTCTTCTTTGTTGTATAAGTGATTGTTCAATTTTTGCTTCATCTACATAACCAAGTGCAACGAGTATTTCGCCAAGTCTAATTGCTACATCTGCATCTTTGGGAAAATTACCTGTACCAAGATAGTTAAAATAATTATCTGTATTAATTGACATTGTTTTTTCCAAAAAGTTAATCGGTGTAACCGTTGAAGGATAAACCATCATATAAATCTGTTTTAATGTTGTTGAGCCGTCTATTTGTTTTAAATATTTAAATGCTTCGGATGTGCTTGGTAAGCTATTAAGAGCATTTTTACCATTATTATTAGTATCAGGGATAATATATCCAAGTGATTCAAAAATAGATATAAAGATTGTTCTAACAGGTTTAGATATGAGTATAGTTTTGTTCACCAAATTCATTGGCTTAAGTTTCATTCCATTACTACCCATTGGCATATTTCCTGATGGTGGTGGAGGGGGCGCTAAGTTATTAGGCTTTCCTACTGGTAGCTTAAAATTATTACTTGGTGGTAATGGAGGTGGAGCAAAAATCTGTGTTTTTGTGTTACCAGTAGGCTCTTGACTTTGAGATTGTGCATCCATATATTTTGACAATAACTCATTAACATCAATCATAAACCTTTCTCTAAAATAAGGGTTAAGTAAATTTACAAATCTCTGAATGTCCGCCGAATCTTTTATTAGCTCCAATTTATGCACCATGTCTAAAAAAATATATTTATGTATAATATAGCAAAAGTTAGTGATATTTTGAAGTAGCAAATTTTTATTTTTAATAAAAAAGGACGTTTAATAAAACATCCTTTAAAAATATTAAAAGCTCTAAAGTTGTATTAGCTAGTTTTTGAGGCTGTATAAACAAACATCATTATGATTCCAAATAACATAAAGTAAGCATAGTATCTAACTTTTCCACTTTGAATATCTCTAACACCATAAGACATAGCTGAATAAAACTTGGCTGTACCGTTAACAAGACCATCAATAATATTTTTGTCAATAAATTTAAATAAGAAAACATCAGAGAATCCAAGCAAAGGTTTGATAATTAATTTATTGTATAATTCATCAAAATACCATTTATTTTCTGAAAAATCATGTAACTTTTGCAATGTCTGATTACCTTTTATTTTTTCTAGTATAGAGTTTTTACGAATATAAAAGACATAAGCAAGAGATATACCAATCAAAGCAACTATAACAGTATCAATAATTAAAAAATATTCCATCAAATGCGAAGCGTCAGCAGATTCTTTTGGTAGATTACCAATAACAGGTTCTAACCATGACTCAAACATATTAAGATGAGGTATACCTAAAAATCCTACAATAGTTGAGCAAATAGCTAAGATAATTAATGGTAAAGTCATACTCATTGGTGATTCATGAATATGATCAACAACGTGCTGATCGTCATTTCTATTCGATCCCATGAATACTAGGAAGAATAATCTAAACATATAAAAAGCTGTTAAACCAGAGGTTATTAATCCTATTATATAAAAAGGAATATTTCCTGATTCCCAAACCTTAAATAAAATCTCATCTTTACTAAAAAATCCTGCAAATGGAGGGATTCCAGATATTGCTAGAGTACCTATTAAAAAAGTTGCTCCAGTGATTTTCATTTTTGACCAAAGACCACCCATTTTCCAAATATTTTGTTCCTCACTCATTGCATGGATAACAGAACCAGATCCTAAGAACAATAGAGCCTTAAAAAAAGCATGCGTGAATAAATGAAATGAAGCAGCTGAGTAAGCTCCAACACCAGCAGCTAAAAACATATAACCTAATTGACTAACTGTCGAGTAAGCTAATACTTTTTTAATATCACTTTGGGTAATTGCTACTGTAGCAGCAAAAAATGCAGTTATCAACCCTATTGTTTCAATAAATGAAAGTGTTGCAGGCGATAAACTGTATAAAAAATTTAAACGAACTATCATATAAATCCCAGCTGTTACCATTGTAGCTGCATGAATTAAAGCACTAACAGGGGTTGGACCAGCCATGGCGTCAGGTAACCAAACATGTAAAGGTATTTGTGCTGATTTTCCCATTGCTCCTATAAAGAACAAAAGTGTTATAGCTGTAATTGTTGAGGGAGAAAGTAAGCTAATACTATTTTTCATAGAAACAAAATCTAATGAGTTAGGATTGGCATCTTGAAGTGACCAAAAAAGTAAAAATACACCTAATAAAAATCCAAAGTCACCAATTCGATTGGTTATAAATGCTTTATTACCAGCAATAGCTTTTTCACTATCAGTAAACCAAAAACCGATTAATAAATATGAGCATAAGCCTACGCCTTCCCAACCTAAGAACATAATGGGAAGATTCTTGCCAAGTACTAACATCAGCATTGAAAAAGTAAAAAGATTTAAATAAGAAAAATATCTAGCAAAACTACGATCTTTAGCCATATATCCAACAGAGTAGATATGAATCAATGTACCAATAAAAGTTATAACTATTGTCATCATAGAAGATAATGGATCAAGTAAAAAATCCATATCAATATTAAGATTACCAACATGTATCCATTCATAAGCTTTAAAAGTTAAAACTCTTTGATCAACAGGTAAACTCTGTAATTTTAAAAAAAACAATGAAGCAATTAAGAAAGCTGCTGCAGGTGCAAGACAAGAAATAAAAGATATTATTTTATTATTTGGACCTTCTTCGTCACTAGCATGGCTAAAAGCGAAAATACCCGAAAGTATGGCTCCAAGTAAAGGTAAGAGTGGTATAAATACCAAAAAATTATTATCTATCATTAATAATTATCCTTTCATCACGTCAAAATCATCAACACTTAATGAGTCTTTATTTTTAAATATTAAAATTACAATAGATAGTCCTATAGCTGCTTCTGCGGCTGCAACAGCAATGATAAGGAAAACTATCGCTTGACCAGTAAGATTATTCATAAATCTTGAAAATGAGATAAATGTCAAATTAACTGCATTTAACATTAATTCAATTGACATAAAAATAATAAAGATATTTTTACGAGTTAGAACACCCGCAACACCTATAAAAAACAAAATAGCACTTACTAATAAGTACGATTGTAATCCTGCAATCATTGTATATTCACCGATTTTTAAATTCTTCTTTTTGCTAATACAACTACGCCCAAAAGGCTGATAAGTAAGAGTATTGATATTACTTCAAAGGGAAAGCTGTAAGTTGTAAATAAAAACATACCTACAGAGTGTATTGTCCCGAAATCTTGGCTTACTTCAGGGAATTGTCCATCTTTTATGACAGTAAATGATCTACCAATAATATAAATCATAGGTAATAATATTAAAGTTGTTATAGAAACTCTTTCAATAATGCGTTCTTCAGCAGGTAAGTCTTCTTCCTGAACGTTTAGTAACATGATAGAAAAAATAACTAAAGTCATGATCGCACCAGCATAAACTAGTATTTGTATTATAAATAGCAATTTTGCTGCTAATAAGCCATATAATCCTGCTAAAGATATAAACGTCACGACCAAAGAAAGTGCAGCCGAAAGAGGATGCCTTCTAGTAATCATCACGAATCCTGATATAATAGCTACCAGAGAAAAAATCATAAAAAATATTGTATTTGCTGCCATCTAAAATCTATATCCTAATAGAAACCTTT
>JACMQJ010000238.1 GCA_014377055.1 Candidatus Sericytochromatia bacterium | reverse complement strand
CTGTTCAATTCTTCTTCTGTAGCTTTATTCAAACTAATTAATTGATTAGATTTTATTAGATCTTTTTTCTTTGATTTTGATTTTTTACTTGACTTTTTGCTGATCTTCTTACTATTAAGATTTGGATCTTTGGGTATATCTATTTTTGTTATAGGATTTATTTTATCATTTTTTGAAGCTATAAAAATATTAGAGCCATCTGTAACGGGAGTTGTCATATTAACATCAGTTAGAACAGCATCTTTTCTTAATCCACCAGCTTTTGATAAAAGATCAACAAGCCTTGTACCTTGTGGTACTGTATAAATACCAGGCTTTTTTACAGCACCTGAAACTTGTACTTTTGCCATTACAGTAATAATATTACTATCATAAGCTTGAACTTGGATAGGTGTAATCAAAATACTAAGAGAAACAAAGAGAGTCGAAGCAATAATATTCTTAACTAATTTTTGGTACATATTATTATCCTGTTCTAAATATACCTACAATAGTAACTTATTTTAAAAGTCAATGTTTATATTTAGAACAAATAAGTAAAACAAATATTAAAATATTCATAATCAATAAGTTTAATATACTAAGTGACGATTAAGAAATAGCTAAGATGTTATTATAAATATATAATTTTTAATTGGAGAACAATCTTGTCATTACAAAAAAAACTGATAATTAGTCTAGCTAGTATTTCTGTTGTTACAATGTTGAGTTGCTCACCCAAGATAAATACTATAGTTAATCAAGAGCCCGATAATGGAACTGAAAAAGAAGATGTAGTCAAAATAACTACAGTTGATAACACAACGGTACGCTGTGGAGTTGAAAGATGGGCAGTAAAGACAGGAACAGATCCAGACGCAAGTAAAATAAACTTGAAAAGTATTATACCCACAACTGTAGAAGCTTTAAATAATCTTTCATCTCCAGATCCATCTACGATAAAAAACTTTCCTCGTGTATCTCCAACTGAAACTACAGTTTTTACAATAGATGCAACTCTTACACAATTCAAAGGCGAAGGTGATTCAGATTATCATTTAGTTCTTAAAGATAATAAAGGAAATACAATGATCGGAGAAATTCCTTCTCCTGATTGTGTAGGATTTGATAGCCCTTTTATTAGAGATATTACTTCAGCAAGAAAGGCTTTTGCTTCTAAATACAATGTTTTACCTGCTTTAGCTGCTGATGGAACAGTAAATCCTTTTCAAGATGCAAATGTTCCTGTCAGAATAACAGGTGTGGGATTCTTTGATTTTCCACATGGTCAGAATGGTTTAGCAAAAAATGCTATTGAGTTACATCCTGTTTTAAGTATTATTTTTAAGTAGGGTTTTATCTTATACCAGTATCAATATTAAGATCCTGAGTAGTAACTTTACCATATTCAATAGTTATATCTTTAGGTTGAAAACCCCTTATGCCAGCATTAGCAACAGTTAAGGAGTATATACCTACAGATAAGATGATACTATATTGACCTGTTTTATAATCAGCAGTGGTTTCAGCTACTAAAGTATTTTTATCTTTGGTATAGACCTGAATTTTTCTAGCTTCATAAGCTTGCCTTTTTTGGTCATCAGATATATTACATGGTTCTACAGGGCAAAGAGGTCCAATTGTTAACTTACCTTGTAAAGTACCTTTTTGCATGTTTGGAGTAGGTGATGGTAAGGGAGAAACTGAACTTGTCGGGGAAATAGATGGTGATGGTAATACATTTACTACAGTTGTAGTTGTACAACTATTCACTAATGTTAACAAAATAACCGATAAAAAGATATTCTTTTTCATATATTAAAACCTCTGTTTGATAAATTAAACGTTTGCAATTCATGCCTTTACATATTGTAACATAATTACATTAAGGTTTAATTTTTATGATAGAGAAGAACAAAAGATTAAATTTTATTGGCAAGATAACTCATTAAAATATATTTATCTAATTTAAAAATTAAAGCTTACTAAGTTCTATACCTGTATAGTAATACTTTAAAATTTGGTCATAAGTTTTGCCATTTTCTGACATTTGTTTTGCTCCCCATTGTGACATACCTAAACCATGACCCCAACCACCACCTTTAAAATTAAATTCTTTTGGTGATCTGTTTAAAACTGATGAAGCTTTGGCTGGGCTTGCTTCCCACAATGTACTAGGCAATCCTACCGCAAATCTAAATTTGTTAGAATCTACTGTTGCTTTTCCTTTAGTTCCAGTAAATTCAATAGTTTTTACTCTTTTATGTTCAGTAAAATCTATAGGTTTAATTTCTTTTATTTCACCAATATCAAAACCTAATTGGCTTAAACCTTTTTGCAAATCATTATTGGTAAAGGTTTTATCCCATTTATATTTTGGTGCATTTTGGTCAAAGTCAGCAACACCTTGTATATATGGGTATTCATCTGTATTCCATACTTCTTTTGCTGAATCAGTAAATCCACCAGAACAAGAGAAAAATAAGGCATTAATTGCTTTACCATTAAATGTAATTATTTGATTTGTAGTTTCGGTAACAGCTTGAGTACTAGATGCTTGTTCAGCAGATAGACCTGTATACATTTGATCCGCTGTCGTTGACATTAGGTCAAATCCTAATGATTCTCTTCGTTTCCAGTTACCAACAGCATAAGTTCTAGCAGCAACTGCTTGAGCTTTTAAACTTTCAATTGGCCATGAGGCTGGACTTTCTGAGGGTACAACACCTTTGAGATAATCTTCAAGTAAGACATCATTAATAACACTAAGATTAGTTGTATTTTTGGGATCGATTATTACTTCCATCTGACCACGATATTTTTTACCATTAATTGCTATTGGGCTTAAATTACCTTCTACTGATAATTTACCTTTATAAATACCAACAACACTACCATCTTCTTTGGATAAAACTAATGAGTTATTATCATTTTTGATTGTGAAATTAGTATTGTTAAAACTACCTATTTCTTTTTTGCCATTTTGGTCTTCAACAAATAAAGTTCCATTAGGAATATAAAATGTTGCTTGCTTTTGTTCTACAGCAATACCAACTCTTAGAGGTGTAGTTTTAAAATCAGGTAAAGTCTTTACATCAGGCATGTCCGACATTTTTAATGATAATTTACTCATTTCTTCAAGATACTTTTGCTCATTCAGATCATCATGATTTTTAAAAGGAACCGATTCTGATTTTTTGATAGCAAAAATATCAGAATTAGTTAAAGTATTATTTAATTTATTCTGAGGAAATACATTATTTTTGATCGGCTGAACACTTTTATTTTCAGCTATACTATTTAATCTATTTAAATTATTTACATTCAAAATTATTAATCACCCTAAAACTTATCTTAACCCAAGCTTAATTATATGTATTTAGATAATAATCTTGCTACTTTTTTGGTTTTTATTTTTGTATATTAATTTAATATTAGTAATTATACTGCTATTTCCGTTTAAACAAACTACACATAAATCTATAACCTACAGTTATTTCAGCAAAATATTGTATTTAATTCTTGAGAGAATAGCAGTACTACTAGACAAGAAGCTAAGATAGCTATATTTGAGTTTATTGAGGTCTTTTACAACAAGAAAAGAAGGTATTCTACATTAGGATACTTAACTCCTAATGAGGCTGAATTATTGTATTCTAACATACAATGTTAAGTTATATTATATCTGTCCAACTTTTTGGATGTACTCCAGAAGGTAATGGTACTAATTTAGATACATATAAACATGGTAATTTATTGATGTATAAAGTTAATAGTTTTAATAAATCTGATGAAAAAATTACCTTTTTAAAAAAGATGGACTTTAATTACATTTATGATAATAATTCGAGAAAAAGTATAATAAATATAGATAAAAATGGAAATGGGATCATCTTTTTAAACAAAAAAGATGAATTTGATACTCTTTATATTCAAAAAATTATTAATTTTCAACAATCTGGAGATGAGATCAAAATTCGTGAGAATAATATAAGTTTTGATAAAGTTTCAATAAATAGTAAAGGAAATGAACTGTTAATACTTCACAAAAAAGATGGAAATAAATATAAATTACTCATAAAAAAGATCAAAAATTACAATATT
>JACMQJ010000237.1 GCA_014377055.1 Candidatus Sericytochromatia bacterium | reverse complement strand
TTTATTTATTCATGTACACCAACTCAATTAAATACAGCAGTTGAAAATAAAACTAATGAAAAGAATAAAGTAAATACAGTTGTTTTTACACCTCAGCCAATAGCTTCTATATCAGTCCAAAATAATACTCCAATTACAGTAATTAGCCCTAATGCTTCTGTAACAAATCCAACTTTTATACCAATACCATCTCACGATCTACAAAATACAGCTCAACCATTACCTATCACAAACACAACTCCAATTTCACCTGCAGTAACTGTTATTAGTAAGCCTAATCCTGCTCCGACTACTTCAAATACTTACTATGAAAATTATCTTAAAAATAATCCTTTTCCATCTCATGGTGGAAACGATCCTTATGTTGCACTAAGAGAAAATGATCGACAAACAAATTTTAGTGTATCTGGATTAGATGAAAAAGAAGCTTTGGGCAAAAGAATATTTTTTGACACTAATCTATCTGAGCCAAAAGGTCAATCATGTGCTACATGTCATGATCCTCTACACTCATTTACAACCTCATCGTCCAAAATGGTTGGCGGTATAACTCCTGGAGTAAAAATTTTAAATGGAGTAACATTTGCAGGAAAAAGAAATACACCAACAGCAATGTATCTTGCAACTGATCCAGATTTTTCTTTTGGAAAACCAATAGATGCAAGTCCAAATGATGAATCTGATTATTCAGGAGGTACATTTTATGATGGAAGAGCCAAAAATCTTGAAGAACAAGCATTAATGCCTTTATTGGCTAATGCTGAAATGAATATGCCAAGCAAAACTGAAGTTATTTTGAGAATACAGAACTCTATTTATGCACCAAAATTTAGAGCTATGTTTGGAAATGATATTTTTAGTCATATTGATGATGCCTATACAAAGTTAGGTCAAGCTATAGGAGCTTATGAAAGGTCTAAAGAGTTAAATCCATTTACTTCCAAATATGATTATTTTAAAAAAGGTACAGTTACTCTTACAGCCCAAGAATTAAGAGGGTTTGAATTATATAAATCTGAAAAAAAAGCTAATTGTGCTTCTTGTCATGTTCTAGAAGTAAATAATAATCCTGCTGTATTTACAGACTTTAGTTATGATAATCTTGGTGTACCAAAAAATACTAATAACCCATTCTATAATATGCCTACTGTCTTGAATCCTGACGGAACATCTTTTCTTGATCCTGGTCTTGGTGGTAATATAATTGAGATTGCTCAAAAAGGAAGATTTAAAGTTCCAACTTTAAGAAATAGTTCAAAAACAGCTCCTTATATGCACAACGGTGTTTTTAACACTTTAAAAGAAGTCGTTAGATTTTATAACTCTGCTTGTACTCCAGGTAACCCAGACAATTGGCCTGTTGCTGAGTTTGATACAGGTAGAAATTGTACAGAAATTGGTAATCAAGGACTAACAAATCAAGAAATGGATGATGTTGTTGTGTTTTTAGGTACTTTGGATGATGGTTATAAACCTTAAATTATTACTTAAAATTTAACTAATCTAAAAAATTATCTATGATCCTATGTAATAATTTAAGGGTAAATATAATTTTAGGTTAATTAAGTAATGAATGATATAGAAGAGATCATAGAAAAGTTTAAACTAGGAAGCATCAGGGCATTAGGAAGAGCTATCACTATTCTTGAAAATAGAGATAAAAATGCTA
>JACMQJ010000038.1 GCA_014377055.1 Candidatus Sericytochromatia bacterium | reverse complement strand
TTTATTCATTTTAAACTCGATGCCTTTGATGATTGGGCCACCAACTGTCCAATTCGTTGAATATTTTGGGTATTCAACAATTTGAACTTCTGTTTTATAAGGACATTGATTATGAACATCAAAGTCTGAACCCCAATTATCTCCATCACTACCGTCATTAAAATCCATTTTAGGATGGTGACAATATTGAATAGCATCATCACGACCTTGACGTTCCTCATAATGCTTGCAATCAAAACACCGGGAAGGTCTTTTTTCTGGCTCCCATTGATATCCGGTGCACTGGGATACCGCCCAATCAAGTGCCAATCCTGTGAGGTTTTCTATTTTCATATTAAAATTTATCGTGGTTTATATAAGCTAATTTATAAAATAACTCAAGTGAGTTTGTACTTTTCTAATCTGTTTTACATTAAGTTTTTCAAAAATTATTATACCATAAAATGATGTGTTATTTTTAAAAAACTTATTTTGAAAAGCTAAATAAAATACATTCTAGTTAAATCACCACATCCTTATGGGGTAAATATACCATAGTATATCCAAAAAAATATGATAAAATAAAGTAACTTTTAGGAATGATATGACTTTTATTAACATTCGTCCGACCATGTATGAAGGACTTTTAAATGTTTTTGATTTGCTACATGACAAGGATCACATTGGCTACCATGTGAAAGACTACAAAGGTGAAAAAATTACACCTCAAATGCTGGTAGAAGAAATGGATTACCCTCTCTTTGGATTACTCAGTGTTTGTGTTAATGTGCCTAAACTAGTTGAAAAAATGAATTTTCATATGGTTGAGCAAAAAGGCAATAATTTTCTCGTTTTCAAGCTGGCAGCTTTCCTGGGGTTACCAGGGGAAAATCTTGGCGAGCTTCAAGAACTAAAAGAGCTTTTAACCTGGATAAAAGATGAAGCTATTAAAAATCCTACAGAAAATGTAAAACTGTGCTTGGATAGATGTGGGCAAGAAATTACCTTTGGTATTATTTCTACCAGTGTTGAGCTAAAAGAACAACTTCAAAAACAGTTTGAGGATAAAATCATTGCATCTCTTGCTTTAAAGCAATGGGTAGACAATTTAAAAACTGGTTTTAAAGAAATTGGAAAAAAATACCTTTATTTATCTTCTACTCTTGATAGCTTGAATATCATGGGCATGAAAGAACAAATGGATCTTGTAGGTGAAAGACCAGCCCCGCAGGGCTTTAGTAAACTATGTTAAACCTTTTGGTTTAAGTGTTCATATGTCAGCAAGTTATGTGATTGCTTAAATACATAAAATAAGCCGTTATTTTCACAATCTATAAGCTCTTGTGTAATATCTATCATTTAAATTAAGGCTTTAGTTTTTTGTTTTGTGGTTTTGATAAAAGTTCTCTTTGAAAATCTAATACTTCGCTATGACCGTAATCCTCAATGTCTTCGCTAACACTCATACTTGGCATCCAAGATCTACCCAGCATAGAAAAATAATCATTAACTAATGTTAAATCTTGAATATGAAGATTTTCTAAATTTCTAATAGCTTCTCTATCTAAAACTTTTTTAACTTCTTCTTTTAAATCTCGGCTTAATGTGTACGCAGGAAAATTAGATCCCGCAAAATTTTCTTCTCCCAACATAATGCATCGAGTCCCGCGTTCGGGAGGTAAGCCTTGACTTC
>JACMQJ010000236.1 GCA_014377055.1 Candidatus Sericytochromatia bacterium | reverse complement strand
TATACAGGATTTTTTGCTTTTTTGTCCATCCATTTGGTCATTTCAGCAGTATCAAAATCCTTATTTTTTTGTAAATTGCTTAGATCAACATTCATATTTTTTAGGGTTTTGCTAACCAAGACAAGAGGAATAAATCTACTTGTAGTTTGTTCGACACAACCATAAGGATATGTCGCAAGATATGGTATAGCTTCCATTATGGCACTCATAACTGACGGTGAAAGAGTAATATCTAATGTAGTTGAACCCTTTTTGCGTTCTTTTGGTATCACCAAATCAATATTTCTGCTAGTTTCATTCTTTAAAATACCATTTTTAGCAATATATTTTTCTATACCATGTATATAGACAGGAAATGACATTTGTACAGCATCACTTTCTTTATCAGTTAAAGCTTGCATAGTAATTTTAACATTACCTTCTTTTTTTACTTTAACTCTCCAGTCAATTCTTTTTTCACCCTTAGCTGGAACGGTTACACTTACTTTTTGAGGTTGAGTGTTTTCTAACGCATCACCCAAATCTATTGTACATTCTACTTTTTTGGCTGTAGTCAAATCGTTATTAACTAGGGCAGAAAGAACAATTTCATCTCTTTCTACAAAAAATCTTGGGGCTTGCATTCTAACCAAAATATTTTTTCTGGTAACAATATCTTTTTTTTCTGATCCAACACGACTATTAAGATCAATAGCGTTGGCGTTACTTCTCCAAGTAGTTACAGAATCAGGAAACTTAAACTCAAGCTTAGCTATACCTTGTTTGTTTGTGGATAGAATAGGCTTCCAAACAGCAGTATCAGGAAAATAACTTCTTATATCAGCTGCTTTTAACTCGGATTGTGGCTTTTGATCTTTTTTCACTGCTTCAACTGGTGAAGGAGATGCTTGTAATTTATTTTTTGCCAAAGATTTTCTTGGTGCGTCTTCTCGTGATCTAGCCTCTGATTCAACCATTGGTGAGCCAGCACTTTCCTTATCATCCATACTCATACCACCAGGAGCATAATAACCAAATAAGCTACCATGTCTTGTATATGGATAATCTTTTTCTAAAGTTTCAGATAAGCCATAAAAATAACTATTAAGTGATGAGGTTACAGTATTTTGAAAAGCTCGACGATTACCATAATAATAAAGCTTAATATCCTCAGAAACATCTTCTTGAATATAATAAACAGAGCTATCAACTAATGACAATGATACTTCTGCAGGTACAGGTTTTCCATCACTATTGGTAGTTTTGACTGTCATTGTTGCGTTGTCACCTGGTAAATATTCTTTTTTATCAGTTGACAATTCTACTTTTAAAAATTGCTTGGCAGGTGGGACAAATATTTCTCTATTTTCCATGAATAATTGATTATGTCTTATCATGACAGCTTTAATATTAAAATTAGGTATATGTTGTTTATTTATTTTTAATTCCAACACTTTTGATTTGTTAGGTAAGTAAATTAGTTTGTTATTTAGAATAGTATTATCAGTTTCGGTTGATAACAAAATATAGCTCTTAGCAAAATCAGTACTAATCATAATCCTTGCAGTATCACCTTCTTGATAAGTTCTTTTGTCAGTTAAAATCTCAATATTTTGAAACTTATAAGATTTACCCTGAAAATTTTTA
>JACMQJ010000235.1 GCA_014377055.1 Candidatus Sericytochromatia bacterium | reverse complement strand
GCTTTTTGCTTCTTGAGATATGGAGTCACTTAAAATCAAGACTCTGGTATTATTCTGATTATTTTTGAGCCATAACAAAAAATCAAGACCTTTTAGTTCAATCATTCTGATGTTACATATAATTAAACCAAAGTTTTTGGCTCTGATAGTATCCATAAAATCATCTGATGAGTAAATTCTTGTTATAATAAAGTCTTTTTCTTTAAGACTAGCTTTTAGAATTTTTGTAATCTCAAGATTGTCTTCAAATATAGCAACCTCTTTTTTGATGTTTGAGTTGTAAAGTGTTGTATTCCCATCACTTTTATCTACATTATTAGCATTTTGAGCCATATTCATCAACAAAAAGTCAAAAGATATGTTAATAGTTGTTTTTTCTGGCTCAACCCAATCATGTTCTATAAAATCACCGTCTTTTATTTTAATTATTTCAAAAAGAGCTTTTTCACCTTCAAATTCATTAAATTTGGCATGAATAATTTTACCCTCTTTAAAATAAACCAGCCCTCTTTTATTTTTTGATTTTTCGAGTATCGAAACTAGTTTAGTTTTTTTTGAAAGAATAATCATATAAAAAAACTCAAATAAATTTATTTCTTTTATTTCTACCTCAAATTGAGAACTAGAGATAACCTTACTAATCATTTTGTCAAGATTAGCATAATCAGAACCCTTTTCAAAATAACTGATACCCATATTCTTGATTATTAACTCTTTTGTTTCATCATTAGAAAATGCGGTCATTACAATTATTTTTACTCCTGGCTTATGCTTTTTTAGCCAGATTAAAAAGTCAAGTCCTGAAAAAGTTGGCATATTAATACTGGTTATAACCAAAACAATATTTTCTTTTAATAAAATTGACGCTGCCTCCAAAGTAGATGAAGATGTAAAAACTTCATAACCATTTTTTGAAAGATGTAATGTCATTAATTTTTTTATAACATTTGAATCATCAACAATTAGTATCTTATTATTTATCATAAAATTTATATCATCACTTAACTTAAATACACAAATGAACTATAAATAAAAAAATTATCTATTTCACAAACTCATATACATATTACATTAATTCTAACTTGTGTAGTTATAAGGTGACTTTTTTCATGGATTAAAATATTGATTTATCTTTTTTAGAGAAAGTTAATAATATTATTTTTTGATAAATAGTAACATCAGCTATTTTTTAGAATGGTGATATGTAATATAATTAAGGTTAAATATATTATAGCTAGATTATAACAATATTCTAATCCTTTGAATTGTAGAGGTACAACGTGCTTTTTGTTTTATTCAAATCTCTTGACTCAATTTTTAGCATAGAAGCTAATCATACACTTGAAATTTCAAGAATGGTTAATATAACCTCTTTACCTTCTGAGTCAGGTAAAATAAATGCTTTAGTTAATTATCGTGGTCGCACTATACCTGTCCTCGATGTTTGTAAATATCTTGAGAATGGTCAAGCTCAATACAATAATGAAAGTGTAATAATAATTATTGAATACAAAAATCAAGCTGTAGGTTTACTTGCTCATGATGTTATTGATATGATTACAGTTGAAGCAACAAAAGTACAAGAGTATAAAGTTCTTAATTCTGATTATTTTAACTCTGCTATTCAAATAGGTAGTACAATAGTCCCTATTTTAAATCCAAAAAAGATTTTGCTTGATGTTGTTGATTCAATGGAATTAATGAAAGCAAGTACTTAAAACTTAGTGATGATAGACATCAATAAATTTAGTGAATATTTGCATAATAAAATTGGTATAATTATTGATTCCAAAAATATTCACCATGTAAAAGATTTTATTCAAAAAAACACTGCTAAAAAAGAAATTTCGGATCAGATAGAAATAAGTTTTGATGATTTTTTTGAGCCCAAAATACTCGAATTATTAATTAATAAACTAACCATAAATGAAACTTATTTTTTTAGAGATAGCACTCACATTGATTTTATCAAAGATTTTGTCAAACAAAATATTAGTAAAAAAGGATTGATAATATGGAGCATGGGTTGTTCTAGTGGTGAAGAAGCATATACAATAGCTTTAATACTAAAAGATATGGGTATTTTGGATCAAAAAAATATTCCAATTAAAATCTATGGCTTTGATATTAATACAAATTTTTTGGAAATGGCAAGAAAATCAATTTATTCGTCATGGTC
>JACMQJ010000234.1 GCA_014377055.1 Candidatus Sericytochromatia bacterium | reverse complement strand
TATTTAAAGACAATATTATTTCTTAAATATTAGCTAAAAAACTATTTAAATTAATTTCTAGCAAAAAATGGGCAAATAATATTTTGTAGAAAAAGTCTAAATCTGAAGAATCTTATTATCGTAGATTTGATCCTTGACTCGTCTATCTTACATTACCATTACAAATATTTAATTCTGACAATGTAGACATTAACGTCTTTTTCATAAAATTTATTGCTGATTCATTAAAACGTTTTTAGATTACTTGTTCTGATATATTTATACCTAAATTTGAAAATATCTGCTTTAAGTCGCTTAAAGTACAATCATGATTATTATGCCAACCAAGTATTAGCCTTTGAGCAAATTTTTCTCCTGTCAACTTATATTTTCTTTTAACAAAAACACTATCTTTCGGATATTTATATACTTAAAAGTCAATAGATCTTGCATTTTTTTAATTAATTCGTTTATCATTTAGAATGAAAACTTTTTACAAACTTTCTTAAATTTTAGTTTGATCCCTATAAAACTCATGCAAAGAGCTTCTACGATAATAGTATTTATCAGATCTATTATTTTCAGACTCTTCTATAAAATTTTAATACAGACTTAGTTAGATAATACTTATCAATTAGCATATCAATCTTTTTTATTAATATTTGAGCTTTTATTTACAAATTGATGTTACACTTAACATCAATACAGATAGGAACACAAATAAAAATAATTTATTTTCATTACTTCATAATTAATATAGCTATCTAAAGATTATTTACTGATTGTTATTTAAATAGGTATAAGAATAAGATGGATTTAGATAAAATCAAGTTATTATCAAGATATTGCTCATTCCTTAAAAATAATTATTTAGAACAGGTCGCTGAAGAAAATCGTCATTTTTTATCTAAAGTAAATCTTCAATTACTAAAATTGTCCAAAGATTTATCTGTAGAGGATCTCCTACAAATGAGTACCATAAATCTAAAAAATTTATTATCCGCTTTTGAAGATGGTAAAATAACTGACAAAATACTTGTTGAGATTTTAAAGCTTGAGTTAGAAACACTACCAGGATTAAAATCAGAGCATATCGAATCAAATGATTTGCTCAGTATTTATACTGCTCAAAAACAAGCGCTTATTTCTTTTATACCAAAATTTACCTCTGATACTCATATTATGATGGATCTGATCCAAGCTTTAGAGTTTACTTTTTTGAAAGCTATAGATTTTACCTTACAAAATTTTATAGATCAGCGAATAGAATCAGCAACCAAAATTACCGAAGGACAAATTAGAGAGAAGACTTCTAATCATTATATTCAAGAATTAAAAATATCAAATGATGAATTAAAAAATAAAAATGAAATGTTGGATAAAATTCAAGAAGAGTTAACTATATCTTATGAAGAACTAAGAAATCAAAATGAAAATTTTTCAAAGCTTCAAAGTATATTAATTACAAGACAAGATAATCTTGTAGAAAAAGAAATTGAGTTAATTCGTTCAAATCAACATTTGGAACAATTTGCTAGCATTGCATCTCATGATCTCAAAGAACCACTAAGAATGGTCAAGCAATATGTTCAATTATTAGCAAAAAGGCTTAAAGGAAATTTGGATCATGATATAACCGATTTTGTCGGTTTTACTGTTGACGGTGTTGATCGAATGGAGCATTTAATCAAGTCTTTGTTAGATTATGCTAAATTAAATAAGCTAGGTGTTTCTTTGGATCTAACTAACAGTGAATTAGCACTTGATAGGGCAAAAATAAACCTTTCAATAGCTATAGCTGAAAGTCATGCAGAAATTACAAATGATGAATTACCTTTTTTAAAAGTTAATTCTGTACAATTAACCCAAATATTCCAAAATTTACTTAGTAATGCTATTAAATATCGTCTTCCAGATACCAAATCCAAAATTCATATTAGTGTTGAGAAGAAAGAAAATTATTTTTTGTTTTGTATAAGTGATAATGGTATTGGTATTGATTCAGAATATTTTAAAAATATTTTTCTTCCTTTTCAAAGGCTTCATACACATCGTGAATATGAAGGTATTGGTCTTGGTTTATCATTTTGCAAAAAAATAATCGAGCGTTTTGGTGGTGATATGTGGGTTGAATCTGAAGTAGGTAAAGGAAGCAATTTTTTCTTTACAATTTTAGAATCATAGCATTATAAATACTATTAAATTTAAATGAAATTATAAAATATATATAAAAGATATATAGAAAGTGAGCAAATATGATAAAAAGAGATATTGTAGTACTCGGTGCATCAACAGGTGGTATCGGAGCTTTAATTGAAATAGTAAAAGGGTTACCAAAAGATTTTAAGGCATCAATATTTGTTGTAGTGCATATACCACCTCATTCTCCAAGTTGCTTACCCGATATTTTAAACCGATTTAGCCAATTAGAGGTAAAACATCCAAAAGATGGTGAAAAAATAGAACAAGGTAAAATATATATTGCATCTCCAGATAATCATTTAATAATTGAAGAAAATTATGTTGTAGTAAAAAAAGGACCTAAGGAAAATAACTTTAGACCTTCTATTGATGCTTTATTCCGTTCTGCTGCTTATATATATGGCTCAAGAGTAATAGGTGTTATCTTATCTGGTTTTCTTGATGATGGTACGTCTGGAATGTGGTCAATCAAAAGAAGAGGTGGTATCAGTATTATTCAAGAGCCAAAAGAAGCCGAATTTCCTGATATGCCACTCAATGTCTTAGAATATGTTGATGTTGATTATGTTGCTAAATCTGTTGATATTAGCCCTCTATTAATTAATCTTATTGGACATGATGCCTCTGAAATACCTGAGATTTCAAAGGACGAAATAAATAGAATGAAATTAGAAATTATGATTGCTAGTAGCAAAAACGCATTTGAACTAGGGATTATTAATATGGGTGAATATACAGCTTTAACATGCCCAGATTGTCATGGTGCTCTTATTAGCATGAAAGAAGGTAAGCTAATCCGATTTAGATGTCATACAGGTCATGCTTTTACAACAAGTGCATTGTTATCAGGTGTAACAAGTGGGGTCGAAGAAAAGCTTTGGGAAGCCATGCGTGGTCTGGAAGAAACAACTATTTTATTGGAAAAAATAAGTACTCATTTTGAAGAAAATGGCAAATATGAAACTGCTAAACTATTTGAAACGAAAGCTGAAGACAGTAAAGAAAAAGGTAAGATAATTCATAATATGACATTTCATCAAGAAACTTTTAGTACTGATATTCGCCACAATAGATAAAAAGAGAGCGGATGTAAAGCCCAATTTAATTAAGTTAACGAAACAAAACATCTGCAATATTGACCAATTGTGACGTAGGGGCGTATTGCATACGCCCCTAAAGATGAAACTAGATAATTATTTTAACTTCGGCTGATTGTCTAATACCAATAGCTGTCGCTTTTTCAAAATCTTTATTATCAGATTTAATCGTATAAACCGATAATCTATGTCTAACAGCAGGCTCTAAACCATTTGTAAAAATAGGTAATTGATCTTTAATTAATTGAGGTGGATTTTCTGGTGAAGTAGCCAAATTTAAATTAACACTGGTATTTTTTGTAAAAACGCCAAATATTTGCTTGCTTGTTGAGTCATTGCTAATTGAAGTGTAATAAAGATCAACATCAGCTACAGAACTCCATTTAATAGTTGTATCTCTACTAATAGAATTTGTTTCATTTAACTTTAAATCAAAAATTGTTGTTGCTTGTAGATTTGTAGAATTAATAGGCATTATATTTCCTGTTTTATCCGAGCTAATTAATCTATTATTACTATCAACAGCATCTATACTATATTGATATGAGCTGTTTTCTTTAAGATCTGAGTCAGAAAATGTCAAAGTAGTATTTGTTATTTTTGTTGGTCCAATACCTATCTTAGTACCATTATCTTGTATTCTTGATAGTTCATAATGATCTGCTCCTCCAATACCATTCCATCTTAATGATGAAGAAACATTAGTTTTATCAGGTAATATTTTGGTAACTATCAAAGCTTTTAGTCCAAAATTACTACCGTTGTATGTTGTATTATTTGCTCCTGTTGGTGTACCACTACATGATGCCAAGCTCAAAATAGACAGGCTTATTAATGTTGATTTTAATACTTTATTCATAAAATTATAAATATCCTTCCTTAAATTTAGATTACTATTAACTAAAACATAACATATTATATTTTTTATCTAGTGTGACTGAAACGATCAAACACATTAAGTTAAGTTAAATTATTAATAGATGTATTAGAATTAATTAATATTAAGTAAAGAAAAAATATCAAAATCCTTGTTCTTTATCTTTTATAATTTATATACAAAAATTTTTGGTTAAATTGTGATTTTGATACAGCTTAAAACAAAATAGTATTAAAATTGATTAGTGCAACTCATATTTTGCACCTAATAATATTGAGGCATGATTGATGAGTTTTATTAATATAAAAAAATGTTTTCTATTGAGTAGTGTTTTTTTCATTACAGGTTTTAATTTATCAGTTTTAGCACAACCTCAACAAATAAATGCAGATGATACAGGTATAGTTAATCAGAAAAATGTTAATCAAGAAGTTAGTCCAGAAACAAATAACGTTAGAGTACCAGATAATAATTCGCCAGATACAAAGCAAGATGTAAAAAATGTGTCACCATTACCAAGTCAAGTAAATACATCAAATAAATCTGTTGCCTCAAGCCCTAATAGTCCTATTGAAAGTGAGTCACCTCCAGCACGTATTCAATTTTATGGAAATGGTGAAGAACAAGCAAAAAATAAAAATAAATTACCAAATAATACTATAAGTAGTCCACCTGTTGTATCATCAACCCCATCAGCAATTACGCAATCTATTGCTCCTCCGTCATCTATTCCTGTTATAAAAAAATTAAAATCATCTGATTGGGTTAATAATCAGGTATCAAATCTTGATAAAAATGGTGTTTTAAAAGTTCCTGATTGGGTTGACTATGACTCACTTGTTTCACAAAAAGATTTTGCTATTATGTTAGCAAAAGTCACAGGTATAAAAGACAAAAGTGTCTTTAGCACACTTGATCAACAAGGTTTTGATAAGCCACTTTCCAGAGCAATGGCTATAGATGCAGC
Organism: Candidatus Sericytochromatia bacterium; assembly: GCA_014377055.1. Classification (GTDB taxonomy): domain Bacteria; phylum Cyanobacteriota; class Sericytochromatia; order UBA7694; family JACMQJ01; genus JACMQJ01. Next base: position 3,386 of record JACMQJ010000234.1, on the reverse strand, counting down.
ACTTAGAGCTTTTGGTTTAGAAAAAGAAATGGATAAAGTAATTGAAAATTATAAAACTAGATTTAAAGATTTAAGTCCTGAACAAAAATATTATAAAGCCTCATTAACAGCCGAAATTATCAAATTATCAGCAGGTTATCCTGACGGTACATTTAGACCAAATGACCTTTTGAAATGGTCTGAGGGTGTAGCAATTGTTGAATCTGTCTATCGTTGGGCAAGCTTAATGCCTTCACAAACGCCGATCCAAAAAGCAGAAGATATGAGAAAAAATATCTGGTTTTATTTTATTGATGGTTTTAGATTAATACTTACATCTATTTATTGTTTACTTTCAATGATTTTTCTTCTCAGAGCATGGCAAAGAGCCAAATCAGATCGAACAGGCTTAAGACCTATAATTGCTTCTTTATGTTTTGCTAGTTTTTTTCTTTTTGTCATGTGGCTAAATGAAATGCTCTATGGTAGAGGATTAATTGAAAAATCTATTTATTATGTTGTTTCTTTGATTAGTGTTTTAGCTGGGATGTTTTTAATCAGAACCAGTAATCTTATTGCCAAGCAAGCCGAGCCTAAACCAAAAGCAACAATTGAAGTTGGTTATGTTGATCATATTGATCTAAATAGAGGTGAAATGTTTGTTATTGATTCTATTACAAAAAGAAGAATGTTAGCATTAATTTCACCAGATACAAAAATATATAATCGTGAAAATAGATTACTGGGATCAGCATTCTTTTCAGAAATAGGTCAAGGTGATTTTGTTAATATTAGAGGTACTGAGCAAATAAGTGGTGGTGCTATTATTGATATTGATATGCTACTTATCTTAGCTTCAAAGCAAAATAATAATGTCAATAAAACTAATAAAACTACAGTTTCAGAACAAGAGCTTAATCAAAATCAGATCCAAAATAAATATAAAAGAGTTGTTTAATAAAAATGGGTTTAAACCCATTTTTTACAATAATATTGTTGATTAATAATCTTTTAACTTAAAATTAGCTCTAAGATTAACTCCAAAAATATTATAAAGATCTATATTTAATAAAAATGATGTTTGATAATAATCAGTATTATAATTTGTAATAAAATCAACATTTGATAACTTTAAAGTATTGAGATCAAACTCTGTAAATCCTGCAAACTCAATTGCATCGTTAAGCCTATAATTAATTTGTAAACCTGCAAATCTATTATTTGTTAGATTTTCAAAATCCACAAGGTTTTTACCTTTAGTAAATCTTTGTCTATAGCTTACCGAATAATTTAAAAAATTTGTTAGCTCATGATTTAATTCTATTTGACCAGCAAATGATGATTGAAGATTATTATCAAATGAATAGTAAAATAATGTATTAGTTAATAATTGAAGATATATATTTTCCTTTAAATAAAAGTTAGGACTATTAAGATCAACATTAAATTTTAATCGGTTAATGTTTGTCGTTTTATTTTTGTTATCAGTTAAAAGGAATCTAGCTATATCAATATTATAACGATATGATAAACCTGTATATTTTTCTACTCTAAAAATAGAACTTAAATAAAACTCTGGAAGCCTCTGTATAAGCTCAGTTCCATAAGTCTGATTTAAAGCAACTCTAAGTCCTAAAGTGTCATATTTCCAATCATGTAAAAGAGTCAAATCTCCTGATACATTTGATTTTTTTAGAACACGATCATATTGTTCATAAGATGCACTTAGTTGAGCCAAATTACCATTATTATCAGTTAAATCATGGTACAGACTTAAATTTAATTTAGAATACAATCCATATTCAGCAGTAAAATAACCTGTACTATAATCATTGTTAAAATATGATGTAGTGATACTTGCAGATGGACCTCGATAAGAGTCAAAAAGACTACCATTAACAAAAAAAGAACCTGCTTGAAAATATCCTCTTATTCTTCTCTGATAAAGATAGTTTTTGGGAATTGTGGGATTTCTAACAAATAAACTATAACTAGGAAAGCTCAATGGTGATAGTTTTTCCCAATTAAAAACACTTCCATTAACATCATTAATTTGTAAATAAAAATATTTATTGTTATAAAAAGGAAAAATATTTAATTGATCAACTAATACAGAGTATCTAATAGGATGCTTGGTATCGTTATCATTAAATCTAAACCCATTAATACTAAATAATCCTTTGATAACAAATATATCTTTTGCCTGAAAACTATATAATTTATTGAGATTTACATTTGCTGATTTTATTTTTACTGACTCCAGAAAAGTATCAACTTCAATTTCATCACATAATACTTGTATATCACCATTAATTGCTCTAACATTACCTTTAGCTTTTATTTGACCTTTTTCCATATCAAAAAGTAGATAATCAGATTCAAGTGTGAAATCTTTATAAATTAGTAAAACTTTATTTTCCAGAATGATTGTTGATTTATTAATAGTTGTCATTTTATCAGAATAAAAAATAACTTCTTTTTTTAGATCTTCAATATTTCTTGTAGGTTCTAAATCTTGAGCTGACGAATTTGTTGAATAACAAAATACCAAAAGTAATGTTAGAACAAGGGATTTAAACCCCTTGTTATAGGTACAGAAACTTTTCAATACAATTTTTAATAAGTATAAAATTTTAGTTAAGCTTTTCAAATAACTTAATCTTATTGTTGAACTGATTTCCAAGTACCTGGTACGATTCTTGGTAAATTAACTCCTGTAACTGGCTGGCTAGAAGGTGAGTATGTGTTATCACTTGGAAAATATGGCGATCCTGATAATGGCATATTTGACAATGTTTTATCAAATAAATATAAACGACCTGTGCCATCTTCTTCTGGCTTTGTAGGATCTCCACCATCAAAATAACTAAAGTCAGGTGGTAAAAATGAATAAAAAGAACCAAACATAATTAATCGATCATTTTTGGATGTTGTACCAACTGGCATTTTGGTAACATATATCTTATGACCTGCAATAAGTTGAGCCTGAATATTTAGCTCATCTTGACAAGGGCAACCTGCAACTGTATTACTATTTTCTAAAGCTGTAACAAAATGGTTTTCCATAGGGTTTGGTTGATGATAATGATTAACAGGTATTTTTATATCATTTGAAGCAAATAATCCTAGACTATCAACTATAGGTAAAGGGTTTGGTGGGGGCGGTATTTGTGGTATTGTACCTGTTGTATCAGTAATAAAACCTGATGGCAATAATGGAGGAGTTGTTAAATTTGCAGGATATTGTTTAAAACCATTATAAGCAGAAAAATCAAATCCAGAAGATACAATTTCATTTTTATAAGGAAAGATTCTATTCTTATAAATAACATTGCCTGTAATTATTATATCTCCAGGATTATCTACAGTAGTATAAACAGCAGGCTGTTTTTCAGAATAAGAAATTA
>JACMQJ010000233.1 GCA_014377055.1 Candidatus Sericytochromatia bacterium | reverse complement strand
TTGGGTGGCTGATTCATTTGACGGTTTACCTCCCCCTAATGAAGAGTTATATCCTGCTGATAAAAATAGTAATTTTCATACAATGAATCCATTAAAAATATCAATTGATGATGTAAAAAATAATTTTAAAAAGTATGATTTGTTAGATGAGCAAGTTAAATTTTTAAAAGGTTGGTTTAAAGATACTTTGCCGAATGCTCCCATTGAAAAATTAGCTGTATTAAGATTAGATGGTGATATGTATGAATCAACTATGGATGCTTTGACTAGTCTTTATCCTAAACTTTCTATTGGTGGATATATACTTATTGATGACTATGGAGCTATAGATTCTTGTAGTAAAGCGGTTGATGATTATAGAAGTAAGAATAATATTACAGAAAAAATATTAAAGGTTGATCACTCGGGAGTTTATTGGCAAAAGTCATGAAAATAAATATAGTTTTAATTGAACCACCAAATTTTGAGCATTCAAGAGTCTATGAAGAAATTATAACTCTTTATTATGAATGTATTAAAGATTTGGGTCATGAAGTAATTAAGTCAATAAATATTTTTAAGCAAGATTATTTAAATATAATAATTGCATATCAATTTTTAGAATATTTTCCACAAATGTCACAATTAAAATACATAGTTGTTCAATTAGAACAATTAAGTTTTAGTGGTGGGTGGTTTGATAACAAAAAAGATTTATTTATTAATAGGTTTATTCCGTTGTTAAAAAATGCTTTGGATATTTGGGATTACTCTTTAGAAAATGTAAAATTTATGAATAAATATAATTTAAACTCAACTTTAATTCCATTCGGGTTTCATGAAATTTTTAAGACTATAAAACATGCTGATAATAAAGATATAGATGTACTATTTTATGGCTCAACTCATCAAAGAAGATGGGATATAATAGAAAAATTAAGAGAAAAATGTAATGTTAAGTCTGTTATGGGTATATATGGATATGAAAGAGGAGAATTAATTTCAAGAAGTAAAGTAATAATAAATATACATGCTTATGAGAATTTAAAAATACTCGAACAGGTAAGATTATTCTATTTGCTTTCAAATAAATGTTTTATAATTTCAGAAAATAGTGAATCTAATCCTTACAAAGATGGTTTTGTTACTTTATCATATAGTCAACTTGTTGAAAGAACTATTGAATGGCTAAAAAAAGATGAAGAAAGGAATAAAGTAGCATTAAAAGGTTTTGATATTGTCAAAAGTATTGATACAAAAGGATTAATTAACTCATCACTAAATAAATTAAAAGACTTTATTAATTAAATCTTTAGTACTAAAAATTTAATTAGCTGCGTTTCTTGGTAGAGGTTTGATTAATCAAACCCTTACAAGTATAGATGTTGATAAATATTAATTCATACAACATCTACTAACTCTTAATTCATACCAAAAGTTTTAAACAAAAAAGCATAGATGTCACTTTGCTCTTCTATTACTTTTGTTGTTGGCTTACCTGCCCCATGACCTGCTTTTGTATCAATCCTAATTAAAATAGGATTATTACCTTTATAAATTTCTTGCAAAGTTGCAGCAAACTTTTTTGCATGTGCTGGAACAACTCTATCATCTGTATCAGC
>JACMQJ010000232.1 GCA_014377055.1 Candidatus Sericytochromatia bacterium | reverse complement strand
GGTTTTCAAATTATTGATCAAGAAAGTTTAAAAAAAGCAGGAGATATTTTATTAAAAATGACCAATGCTAATGGTGTATTAATTACTCGTGGATCAGAGGGAATGGCACTATTTGAAAAAAATGGTGATATAACACAAATACCTGCTTTTAATAAAAGAGAAGTTTTTGACGTTACAGGAGCAGGTGATACAGTTGTTGCAACTATATCTCTTGCCTTAGCAGGTGGATTAACCATGAAAGATGCAATAAATCTAGCTAACTTAGCAGCTAGTATCGTTATTAGAAGGTTTGGAACTAGTACAACATCTCTTGAAGAGATGAAACAAGCATTATTAACAGAATTTATATAGATTTATATAGGGGAAAAGAATGTCAGTTATAGATGAAAAAGGTAAGTTTCTAGGCAAAGTAAATGCTATAGATTTATTTATCCTTTTGGTTATTGCAGGAGCTATTATAGGTTTAATTTGGACTAAAACAGGTCATTCTTCACTTAATAAAAAAGTAGGAGCTGAGGGACCAGCCGAAGTAAAAATTGCCATTAGAGGAGCAAGAATCGAAGATTTAAAAATGTTTGATCGATACAAAAAAGCATTTATTATTATTAGAAATCAACCTTTTGATAATGTTGAAATAGTTAGTGTTAAGGCATGGAGAAGACCATTAACTTTTTATGTACCAGAACAAAAAAAACCAATGAGATTTGAAAACTTTGAGGATTCATTATCAACTGATGTTGATATTGTGATTCGTAGCAATGCACAATTTACAACTGACGATCCACCAAGTATAGTTATGGGTGGTAATAAAGTAAAAGCTGGTATACCTATTGAGTTAGAAACATTAGAATATAAATTTACAGGCTCAATTATTTCTGTAAAAATGCCTGGTGTAATTAATTAATGAGTAATCTCGAAACTATTCTCTATAACTTCAGCCTAAAAAATAGGGAAGAAGGATGGAAGCGTGTTATCAACAATAGCTTTCCAGTTAAAATAATTTTATTTTTTATAGGACTAATTGAAAGATTTTTAGCTCCTTTGGCTAAAGAAAGTATTGCTGCTAAATTTAGCGAAACAATTACTATGTTATCAATAATGATGTTAATTTTTTTATCTCCATTTGCTTCGACTGATTTTAATGCTACTTTGGTTATTTTTGCAGTTTTTGGAACTTCACTTAAACATTTTTTAAAACCTGAAACTATATCCAGAAAAACAGATATTTTAACATTCACTGTCTTGGCATACTTTATTATTGGTATTGTGGCAGTAGGTTTTTCGCCTTATTTTATGGCAGCATTTAAAGGATTTTCAAAAATGATTATTTACATGCTTGCTTATTTTGTTTTTTTGGTTAATCTAACCACAATCAAAAATATTCGTTTAATAATGTGGACTATTGTAGCTGCGGCAACTATTGTTGGAGCTTATGGTGTTTATCAATTTATTATCAAAGTGGAGCCTTATCAGGGTGCTTTATGGGACGATCCTAATGCAACCAATTATAAAACAACTAGAGTTTATTCTTTTTTAAAAAATCCAAATTTGCTTGCAGGTTACTTAATACCAACTTCGGCTTTTACAGGTGCTTTTTATTATCTTAATCTTGGTTGGAGAAAAGTTGTTTTACTGATCTCACTTTATCTACAATTAGCCTCTTTATACTATACATATTCAAGAGGTGGATGGCTTGCTACTATTGCTATGATCATTGTTTTTATTGTTGGATCTTTAATCATTTTTGCCGAAAAAGTATTTAAATCAAATATCTGGAAATATGGTTTAGTTGCTACTATTTTTATCGGGATATTAGTTATTGGGGTTGTAGTTATTAGATCTCCAGCTACATTAGAACGATTTGCCAGTATATTTACAACTAGAGGGCATTCATCCAATTCTTTTAGAATGAACGTTTATATCTCATCATTTAGAATGTTCAAAGATAATATGTTATTTGGAATTGGTCCAGGAAATACAGTTTTTGAAAAAATATACCCTCTATACATGTTTAGTGGTTTTAAAGCTTTATCTGCCTATAATGTTTTTTTGGAAACAGCCATTGAAACGGGTCTAGTTGGTCTAATTGTCTTTGTTTTTATGCTTTTTGTTCATGCTTGTCGCTGTGCTTGGGGCATTGTTGCAAATATTGATTATTCTTCACGAGTGATATTAACAGGTTGTCTTTGTGCATTAACAGGGCTTGTTGTACAAGGTATTTCTGATACTGTTTGGTATAGACCACAAGTTCATATACTTTTATGGTTGGTTTTGGCTATCATTACTGTAGTCAGTCGTGATGAGATAGCTCTAAAAGATAGAGATAAACAGGATTTAAATGGATAGACTTAAAGAAAAAATAGTTGAGTTTGGTTCATATTTGAATGATGTTACCAATGTAGGATTATCAAATAATGAAAAGGATATGTATTTTATTCTCGAAAAATTGGTAACAGAAGTACAAAATTCACTGCCAAAAGTACCATGTATGGATAAATGTAGTGGATGTTGTATTAATTCTGGTTTACCCAGAGTCACAAGTATTGAATGGAATTTGATTCACAAACATATTATTAATAATATGAGTGAAGAAAATAAAAATATAGTTCTTGAAAAATTAAATCAGTTACATGTTCCTCAACTGGATGAATTAATCAAGGAGCAAAATAGAATTAGCCAATCACATACAAAGATTGATATAAATAATCCCTTGCCAAAACCAGATTTTAAGTCTGGTTATTGTCCTTTTTTAATTGAAAATTCATG
>JACMQJ010000231.1 GCA_014377055.1 Candidatus Sericytochromatia bacterium | reverse complement strand
TTTGCTTTTAGATCACCTTTTGAGTTAGTTGCTATTCCATCTATGTCTTCTACTTTTATATCAATATTGCTACCTGTGATAAGAACTGGTGCATTGCTAAAAGAAATATTTTGAGCTGCATTAGGGGCTTTATTTATATTTGGTGATAGATTAACAGAGTTATTTAAATCTTGATTTGATGTTTGTTCTTGAACATTATTGTTAGTATTAGCAACTTGATTAGGCGGATTTGTAAGAGTAGTATTAGTTTTACTTGTACTCTTATCTATAACTACACTTGTAGTCAATCTGGCTATATCTGTTGACATCAAAACCTCTTTGAATTTATATTCATTAACTTGTTATATGAATAATTGATTAAATCTTACTTAAACAGATAAATATTTTATCTATTACCCAGCAAATTGTTAATTTAATCTCAGATTAAGCATTATTATTGTTTAAAAATCCTATCTAGTGGTATTAATATATTTAAATAGTCATATTTACAAATTTGAAGAGGTTTTTTTATGTCTGACGGTGCAATAAATGCTGGTAAATATCTTGGTGGCTGGACAGGTGACTTTAATGTTAAAGCTGATAAAAACGCTTTAAAAGGCGCTCAAAAAACCACAGATGCTGTTAATTCAGCAAAGTCTACAAATGGTGCAGAGGTTACTGTAATTGATAGTGCGGGTAATGCCGCTGTTCATAGCTTATCTGTAGAAAATGGTACATTTAGTCATCCAAAGGCAACTCCTAGTGGACTGATAACAATAGATAATTTAACAACAGGAGCTAAACCTGACAAAAATAAACCTTTAGCAATAGATCCTGGTATAGCAGGTATGTTTGGTGGTACAGCTGCAATACTAACTGACGAAAAAAATAATGTTTCAGTTATTGGTAATAAAACCGAAGCTATTAATAATTTTCTAGTTAATCCAACAGTAAATAAGGTTGATGCTGCTTATAACTTAGCTGGTGATGATAATTCTGTTAGTAAAAAAATGGCAACTAATGTAACCAATAAATTGACTGCCAATTATCGTGATACAGGTTCGGCTACTCATGACATAGGTTTACTTAAGGAAGGACAAGCAAAAACAAATGTCAATACTCTTATTGCCGACCTAAATGTGATAAGTGCTAATACACAAGGATTAGAAACACAACGTAAAGATAGAGATAATAAATTTGGTACTGATATAGCCAAGCCACAAGATAGACTTAACAAAGATAATGATTCTTGGGATAGTTCAAGTACTAATGAAGCAAATAAAGTAAATAATGCAAGTGAAAACTTGAGAGAAGCAAAATATCCTGGAGTACATGAAACAGAATCAACTCTTGAAAAATCAAAAAATATGCTTAATAATAGCAAAGGTTATTTAGAAGGAGCTGCAAAAGAAGTTACAGAAGCTAATTCTAATGTTAATCATTTAGAAAATTTAAAACAAACAACAACTAATCTTAGTAATCGCACCCAAGATTTAAAAATGAATAATAACAATATCGTTCTTGATATGGCTAATTATCTAGTTAATAGAAAAGATCAATTAAGCACATTAAAAGCAACTTTAAATGACAAGGCTCAATATTTCCAAAATATAGCTGACACAGAAGACAGAAAACCAGTAGCTCCAAGTACTCCTCCTAGTGGTACTACAGGAGGTAGCTCAAATTCAGCAGATCCTTTTGCTAAACCATCAGGCTCAACTCCAACATCTGGATCTAACTCGGCAGATCCATTTGCAAAACCAAGCTCTGGTACCAAACCAAGCTCAAATTCAGCAGATCCTTTTGCAAAACCAAGTTCGGGAAATAAACCAAGTTCAAACTCTTCTGATCCATTTTCTAATGGGGGAGGATCTAAACCAAGTTCAAATTCGTCTGATCCGTTCAGCAATAATACATCAGGTGTACAATACAAAAATTCTAATACAGTTAATGAATATAGAAGAAAAGCAAATGAAACAAGATCAGATGCAAACTCTATTGATATGAGATCTCAAAGTATTAATAAGGTAATTAGAGAAGTTAGAGCTGGCGGAATGGATTCATATAATTTTAGACAAGCTGTTGAATCAATGCCAAATAATAACTCATACAGTAGTTCAGGTTATGCACTTGAATCAAGAGATAGTGGCTATAATTATTTAAATGGAGAAAATAGTGATAAAGCTGTTATTTTAAATAACTATGTAGCTCCTTATAATGATAATAAGTCAACTATAGAAAGAAATACTCAAGTCATACGCAGTAATGTATCTCAATATGAAAATAATATAGATTCTGCTAATCAAAGATTGCAACAAGCAAAAGTAAATGAATCACAAGCATCAGGAAATCTTTCTGGAGCTCAATCCACAGTAACTCAAGTCAGTAATGATTTAGAAAGAATTAAGAGTAGACCCGCTCTTGATGACGGAAATGTTGGGGTGAAGTCTGCAAAATCAGCACTTAATAATGCTCAAAATCATCAAGATAATACTGTAGGAGATGATGCACCACTAACTAAAGAAAAAAATACAGCACAAACAGTTGTTAATGATATAACTAACTCTCATACAAATGATGTTAAAGAAATCAACAGCAAAATAAATGATAATGCTAACTCTGCTCAACAAAAAATTAATGCTACCAAAAAGAATCTTGGTATTTAATTAGTAGTTTAAATAGAAGGGTTTAGACACGAATTACACAAATAAAGACGAATAAGAATAAGTATTTTAAAATATTTATTCTTACATATTAGAAGTCATTCGTTTAATTCGCAGAATTCGTGTCAAAAATATCTGTTATTATTAGTTTCTTATTCGTAGCTAAAATCTTTTATCTTAATTTAAAATTACATTTTGTCAGCAACAAATTTGATTAAATCAACTACTCTAGTTGAATAACCTAACTCGTTGTCATACCATGCAACTACTTTAACCAATCTGTTCTCAATAACCATTGTTAAAGCTGAATCAAGTATTGATGAATATTCATTACCAACATAATCCATTGATACAAGTGGTTCATCACTTACATCTAAGATTCCTTTCATTGATCCTTGTGCAGCTTCTTTCATTGCTTGATTTATTTGTTCTACAGTAACATCTTGATTTAGATTAGCCACAAAATCGACAATTGAAACATCAGGAGTTGGAACTCTTAAAGAAAATCCAGTTAATTTTCCCTTCATTTCAGGAATGACAAGTGCAACTGCTTTTGCTGCTCCTGTTGTTGTAGGAATAATTGATAAAGCTGCTGCTCTTGCTCTTCTTAGATCTTCATGTGGTAAGTCAAGTATTCTTTGATCATTTGTATATGAGTGTACTGTGGTCATTAATCCACTAGCAACACCAAAGTTATCATTTAAAACTTTTACAAGTGGTGCGAGGCAATTTGTTGTACATGAAGCATTAGAAATAATATGATGTTTTGCAGGGTCATAACTTTCATTATTTACACCCAAAACTAAAGTTACATCTTCATTTTTTGCAGGAGCTGAGATAATAACTTTTTTTGCACCAGCATCAATATGTGCTTTAGCTTTACTAGCATCTGTGAATAAACCTGTTGATTCTACAACGATTTCGGCGCCTAATTCTTTCCATGGAAGTTTGGCAGGATCTTTTTCAGCATAAATAGTTATCTCTTTACCATTAACAACTAATTTATTTTCTTTTACTTCGATAGTACCATTAAAAGCACCATGCACTGAATCATATTTAAGTAAATGAGCCAATGTTGCTGGACTGGTTAGATCATTGATACCAACAAACTCCATTCCACCTTTAGCTAATCCTTGTCTTAGTACTTGTCTGCCGATTCTACCAAAACCGTTAATTCCTACTTTTACCATAACACTTATCTCTCCTAATTTGATTTGAATAATTATTTAAAATGACTAAATAACTTTAGATTTTTCTTTTTGAATAATACCATAAAGCCTTCTTAGACGGTGATTAATTCCTGATTTTGTTAGTGGTTTTTCAAACAATTCACATAGTTCACGTAGATTTTTATCTGGATATTTTACCCTCAAACTCGCAACTTCTTTTAAATTTTCAGGTAATTCATTAAAAAAGCCATTTTCAATTGACCACTCTATAGCATGAATATATTTAACTGATGACTCAATAGTTTTTTCTATATTTGCTGATTCATAATTGATTTGTCTAATTAAATGATTTCTAATACCTTTTTCTATTCTAACATTTTCAATTTCTAATAAATATTTATTAGAACCAATTATTCCAAGAAAATGAATTAAATCATCACTTTTTTTAATATATAAAATATAATTATCTGAATCATTAGCTTTTTGATAATATTTAGACTCTATTTCTTCTTCTGCTAATATTAATTTAATATTTTCTATATTGTTTAGAGAAGAAACAAATTCAAGATGATAATTTTTATTGGGATCGCTCAAATAACCTATACACAAAAAAGCTATTTTTAGCCAATATATTCTACAACATTTATTCTTAGGTAAAATAGTTAAGTGAGCGGTATTATTAGTAAATATATCACTATCAACTATAAAATGATTAATAATCTTATTATTCAGGCTTAGATTTGATTCTTTTAGATAATCTATCTTTAAGTTTTTTAGTGATTGTTCGAGCAATCGGACTAAAAATAATTCTTCTATTTTTATCTCTATTTTATTATTTTCAGCAAAATGATAGTTTTTAAAAGTAAAAAAAGCAAAGAGAATTGTTTGCCAACAACAATTTTTATTCATTGAATGGTACTTTTCTTTAGGTATTAAGTTTTCTTTTATATCATGACAAAAAGAGGTCACAGTCTACACCTCTATTATTTAACTCGCTTAAAATCATCATCAATTCTGATTATATCATCTTCTCCCAAATAATCACCAACTTGTACTTCTATAATTACTAATGGAATCATTCCAGGATTTTCGAGCCGATGAAGTTCGCCCATTGGCACATAAAAAGATTCATTAGTTTTGACAATTTTTTCTTTATCTTCTAAAGTTATTTTTGCTGTACCAGATACAACTATCCAATGCTCATTTTTATGATAATGTTTTTGTAAAGATAGTCTTTTTCCAGGCTTTACAATTAATTTTTTTATTTTGTAGCGTTCAGAGTTTTCAAGAGTTGTATAACTTCCCCAAGGTCTATGAGCTTTTAGATGAATATTATGAAGCTCTGAATCTTCCAATTTTAGTTTTTCAACAACCTCTTTTACTCTCTGAGAGCTTCCTTTTTTTGTAATAAGCAAAGCATCAGGAGTATCAACTATAATGAGGTTTTCGACATCGACAGATACAATAGTACGATTACTGGAGAAAATAAGATTATTTTTTGAATCTAAATTTATACTATTTTTTTCTATAGTATTTTTATCAGCAAGAATAGTTGAATTATTTTGATCTTTAGGCAACATTTCGTATAGTGAGTCAAAACTTCCTAAATCAGACCAACCAATATCAGCAGGAATAATTTTTACTCTTTTACTTTTTTCCATTACAGCAAAATCAATACTTTCTGCTGGAATATTATTCATATCATCAAATAAGATCTCTATAGAATCAGATTTTTTTGCATTTTCAAAAGCAGTTTTGCAGGTAGAGTAAATATTAGGACTATATTTTTCTAGCTCTTCAAGATATGTTTTAACTTTAAACACAAAAATACCACTGTTCCAATAATAATTACCTTTTTCTAAATATTGTTCAGCTATTTCTAATATCGGTTTTTCATGGAATTTTTTTACATCATCCAATTCAGCCTCAATATATCCATAACCAGTTTCGGCATAAGTTGGCTTTATACCAAATGTAACAAGATAGTTATTATTAATCATCATTTCAGCCTGTTCAATAATATGATGATATTGAGCAATATTTTTTATCATGTGATCTGAGGGTGTTATAATCACATTATCATCAGGATTTAGAGCCATACATGCAAGTGCAATCGCAGGAGCTGTATTTTTACCTATAGGTTCAATCAGATACATTGAATTATCAACTTTGATTTCCTCAAGTTGTTCTACTGCCATAAAATAATTTTCTTCGTTTAAAACAATAAGTTGTTTTTCACAATAGTCCTTATTTCTTAGAATAGTTTCTTGAAATAATGAATGTTTACTTATTAATTTATAAAATTGTTTTGGTTCAAGTTTTCTACTCAATGGCCACAATCTAGTTCCTGAACCACCTGATAAAATTATATTGATCATTTAATTTTTCTTTCTTACTCACCCCCAGCCCTCTCTAAAACAATAGAGAGGGAGCAAGAGTTTTATAATTATATTTCTTGTGCAGAATAGTCTTTAATGTTTCTTTCTTGTGAATCAAAACTTACACCTACAAGTAATATCTTTTTTTTAGATAATAAATATTGCTCATAGTACTTTTTTGATTCTATTTGTTTGATAGCTTGATTTACACTACTCATTTTAAATTCAAAAACATAAATATGGGTTTCAGTTTGTATTACAGCATCAATTCTTCCTTTGTTGGTATGTACTTCTACATTAATTCTCACACCAATTAAAGTCAATATTAAATAAATAATAGTGTGATAGTAAGCTTCTTTATCACTCATAAATATTACTGCTGGTATATGACTAAATATATCTTTTAAGATATTAAAAAAATCTTCAAGATTATTTTGTTCTATATAATCTACCAAGTCACCTATTAATATTTTACTATCCCTTTTATTGCCCGAAAAATTTCTTAAAATACTATTTAGAAAAGACTCTTTTACTTCTAAATTAGGATAATTAAGATAGTATTTTTTATAACCAAGGTTTTTTTCTTCTATTTTTTTTATAGTTAAATATCCTGTCTGAAATAGTAAGCTCTCAACATCAATATCTTCTATTTCAAAAGAATCCAGCATTGATTTTGAGATTTCGATATTTTCTAGTTTTTCTACATCAACATTCTTTTCTTTGATTAATTTAACTAATAATGTTGTTGTACCTGATTGAAACCAATAATTGTCTATTTG
>JACMQJ010000230.1 GCA_014377055.1 Candidatus Sericytochromatia bacterium | reverse complement strand
TCATCATGAAATAGCTATTTGTTATCTAATAAATGTCGGTCTAATTATGTACACTTATGGCACAGGTGAAAAAGCTATACAAGAAAGTGAGCCTTTTCTTTATGAAAATGATGAAGATTTTTCACCAGCCTCAAAAAAAACGCCAAGTAATTTTTCTGAAGAAGTAATAGCAGTCAAAAGAATGCTTGCTGAAATGAGAGAGTTGGCAAATTTATGCAGAAGAGCAAAAGAAAGAGGTCATCCAACTATTGCTATGGTTGATGGTACACTGATTACATGGAATATCACCAATCAGATGTGGCCCGAAGAATATCAGATGAAAATTTTGGATAAATTTTTATCTATTCTTGACGAAATAAAAAGTTTAGGTGTGCCTGTTTGTGGATATATTAGTAATTCTAGGAGAAATGATTTTATTAATTTATTAAGAGTACAAATTTGTCCTTATCAAGAAGTTGACTGTGAAAAAACTTGTTCAGAAAAAGAAGCTTGTGACGAAATTGTACCACTATATGATAGGCAAATATGGCTTAATCAGCTTAAAGCAGGGCAAAGATCCCCTATTTTTGCTAGTTCAGCCAAGATATTAGAAAAATATAAAGATCATCAAATATGCTTTTTTTATTTACATGTTGGTAAAGATGAAATAGCTAGAATCGAGATACCTAGATGGGTAGCAGATAGAGAAGAATATATGGATTTGGTTCATTATATTACTTATGATCAGGTACAAAAAGGAATGGGTTATCCAATAGCTATTCAAGAAGCTCATAATCAAGCAGTAGTAAAGGGTCCAGATAGATCACAATTTTATGCGATGCTTTCACGTAGGATGGTTAGTAATAATTTAAGAGTATCCTTATCTAATAAAGAGCTAAGAAAACGTGGTGGTATTGCTTAGCTCTTTATTTTAAGAAATTTTAAAATATAATTAAATTTATTCTTAACTTATAAGTTTTGACTAAGCAAAAATAATATTCAGATGGATTATGAGAAAATAATCATTTAAAATTTATAAAAAATTAAATTGCTAATGACTATGTCGATGATGAATGTCAGGTAAATGAGAATGTAAATGATCCATTGTCTCATGATAATGTTCATGTGAGTGCCGTGTAGATGTAGGTAATCCTATATGTGTATGATTGTGATGTTTATCATCATGTCTGTGTGTATGATTGTGTTCCATAGATTCATGATGATGTTGATGCTCATGTTTGGCTCTAAACAAAATAAATAATGATATTGATAAGATTAAAGCTGAAATAATTTGCATATAAGACAAAGATTCTTTTAAAAATAAAGATGAAATAGCGATACCAAAGAATGGAGAGCTAGAAAATATCATTTGAACTCTAGTTGCTCCTATCTGTTGAGATGCAGCTATATGTAAGGTAATACTTAATCCATAAGAAAAAGCACCAACTATCAATGCAAGAATTATATTTTTTATAGAAAACAAAAAAGGTTGTATCAATAATCCTATTGTTAAATTGACAGTACCAGCAATAATACTTTTCCAAAAAGTACTTTGTGAAGGACTTATACCATCAACAAGAGCTGCCAAATGGTTATCAGCACCCCATGAAAAACATGCAAGAGTAATAAATAATCCTGCCAAAATCCCTGATTGTCCTTCTCCAAAAGAAAGCAAAATACCAGATATTGTGACACCAATAATTGACAGCCATTGATTTGCTTCAAGTTGATCTTTAAATAAAAAATATCCCAAGATAGCTGTGGCAACCATTTCAAGGTTTAACCAAATAGAAACAGACGAAGCCGAAGCTATATTTAAACCGAATAAAAGAAAAACTGGACCCAAAACGCCACCAAAAAGTATTGATCCAGATAATCTTAATAGATTTTTTTTACCAATTGTAGTTATATTTGTTAATTCACCCTTACTATATTCTTTAATTAGCAATGGTAATACACCAAAAATACCACCTAAATAAAGCAGTCCAGCTAACTGAAAAGGTGAAAAACTTTGTAGTAGTGTTTTACTTGCAGGAGTTGCCGCACCAAATAATGCTGCTGATAACAAAGCGAGAACTATTGCATATATTTTCATGTTACTTCTTTCAGTTAATGTCAAACAATCTCTGAATACATTATTTTATTTGTACTTTAGCTGGTAAAACAGAAACATATTTTTTATAAACCTCTGTATTGGTAAAAGTACTTTTAACAAAATTATTTCTACCAATATATTGATTTATATCATTAATTCTATCTTGAGAACCAGGATGAGTCTGAAATAATTTGATCAAACCATTTGGATCAGGGCTAACAGTAATCAACGTTTTTAAAAAGCCAGCTAAAGCATCATTTTGATAATTTAGCTTTGAAATTATTAATGTACCTGTTTCATCAGCTTCTGTTTCTTGTTTTCGACTAAAACCATTTAATATTAAACTAAGGCTTGCATTTGCCAAAAGCTGTATTACAGCAGGGTCATTTTTTGATAATGCTCCTTGTGCAAGACCTTGCAAAGCCAAAGCTCTTTTGATAGTGCTAACAGGATGTTTTCTTTCATTGTGTCCTACTTCATGAGCAATTATTCCTGATAACTCGGCTTCATTATTTAGATACTTTAAAATTTCGGTTGTAATAAAGATAGAACCACCAGCTATTGTAAAAGCATTTATTTCTGGAGTATCAATAATAAAAACCTGATAATTTATTTCATTTTTTCTTGATGCTTGACCAATAACGTTACTAGCAACTGATTTAACATAATTTGTTAGATCTTGATTGCCTGTATATTCCTTGTATTGAGTAAAAACTTGTGCTTGTGATTGTACTCCAATCTGTTTTTCTTGATCTACAGATATAGGGATTAAATATGCTGCAGCTGCTCCAATAGATCCTTGTACAGCTCTAGCTATTAATTCTTCTTTGCTTGCACCACAACTACTTGAGCCCAATACAGCAACTGATATAGTTGCCAATGACATATATTTTATTATTTTTTTTTCAAACATATATATTCTCCAAAATCAATTGTATAGATTATATAGCAAGTATATTAGATTTTTTTATTTAGACCTGTTTTGGTGAATAAAGTATATTGTCATCTGAGTAAAATTTTTAAAATGAATACCCAAGTTTAATTTCAGCAGTAAGACCATATAGTATAAAATTTGAAATCTTATTTTGAGGCACTGAAAATCCAATACCTATAGGTATTAAAGAAGCATTAAATGTAAATCCATTATCTTCTCTGAATTCATAACCTAATTCAGGAATTAAGTTAATATAACGTGGTACATCTTGATTTATTTGTAAAGAGTATTCTGAATAACCTAAATTTCCTTGAAAATAAAAGGCCGCATTTTTTGTTGATATAAAATCTAAATAGTATCTTCCAAAAAGATCGATTTGATTATAGACTATGAGAGTACCAGCATTTAATCCCAAAGAATAATTTTTATTGAAATTATGATTATATTCCAAACGTAATAGTGGTAAATCAACTGAAGAACTATTTGTAGTATCTTTTGTAAGGCTTATACCTGCTAAAATGCTATTTTTCTTTGATTCACGTACACTAATTATTTCTTCGGAACAAGCAATAAAAGATGATGAATAAATAGTAAAGAATATAATAGATTTAATTAAAAAATTTGATTTT
>JACMQJ010000229.1 GCA_014377055.1 Candidatus Sericytochromatia bacterium | reverse complement strand
GCCAAAAGGCGATCATTTAGATAATAAAGAAACCGTAGCAAAAATAAAGCTGGGACGTGCTTGGGCAAATAAAGCAGGTGACAGATATAAGTATTTTATGGTATTTGACAAAAATAAACGAGAAGGATCTTACACTCTTGGAGAAGTTATAGAGCTGATAAGCAAGATTTAGAAACATGAATCATTTAGACATAAAATTTTATAATATCATAGGGATGGGCTTACATCAACCATTTTAATTAGATTAAAGGAGTAAGATAAATATATGAGTGAAAATAAATTAAAACACCTGCCTTTAGGCATACAAACTTTTAGAAAAATAATAGAAGCTGATAATATTTATGTGGATAAAACAAAAGATATTTATAACTTACTAGAAAGTAATCAAAGTAATTTTTTATTTTTGTCACGCCCTCGTAGATTTGGAAAGTCTTTACTTATTAGTACCTTAGAAGAAATATTTTTAGGTAATCAAGAATTATTTAAGGGGTTATGGATCTATGACAAAATAGAATGGAAAAAATACCCTGTAATTAGAATAGATTTTACTGCAATGGTATATACAGATGGAATTGTTGGTTTTAAAAAATCGTTAGATAATACAATATCCTATTTTGCTGAAAAATTTGATATTAAATTAAAAAATGAAAATTATAAAGAAGCATTTAAAGAACTTTTGGAGAAATTAGCTAAAAAAGATAAGGTAGTAATCTTAATAGATGAATATGATAAACCTATAGTTGAGTTTATTGAAAATGCAGAAATAAGAAATATCATGAAAGATATAATTAAGGATTTTTATTTGGTTCTCAAAGAATCAGATCAACATATCAAATTTGCTTTTTTAACAGGTGTATCAAAATTTAGTAAAATATCTGTGTTTTCTGGATTAAATAATCTTAGAGATATAACTCTTGAAAAAAAATTTTCAACAATGTTAGGTTATACAGAGTCAGAATTATTTAGTTATTTTAAAGAACATATCAAAGCTACAGCTAAAGAGCTAAAAGTAACACAAAAATATTTTAAAGACACATTAAAGAGTTGGTACAATGGATATTCATGGGATGGTATTAATTTTGTCTATAACCCTTTTTCAATTCTAAATGTTTTAACTGTTCAGCAAATAAATAATTATTGGTTTAAATCAGGTACACCTACCTTTTTATTAAAATTAATAAAAGAGAAACAAATAGATGTAGAGGCATTAGAAAATATTGAAATGTCCAATGAATCACTAGATTCCTTTGAAATAGAAGATATTGATGTTGAATCACTATTATTTCAAACAGGATATTTAACCATAAAAAAAATAGAAGAAAAACATCTCGGCTATCAAAAATATTTTCTTAATTATCCAAATCTGGAAGTAAAAGATTCTTTTTTGAGTAACATCTTAAAGAGTTTTTCAAATAGTAAAAAGGACTCCAAAATATTAGTTGGTGATTTATTGGACTGTATTGAACAAAACAACCTTGAAGAGTTTTTTAAAATACTAAAAAATATATTTACTCATATTCCAGCAGAAATATTTATGGCTGATAGAGAAGCGTATTATCATACTATTATTTATTTGATTTTAACTCTTCTTGGTGTCAGAATAAGTGTTGAGGTACATACAAATAAAGGAAGAATAGATGCTGTTATACAAACTGAAACCCATGTATATATATTTGAATTTAAGATGAGTAATACAAAGCAAGCAATAAAACAAATAGAATCCAAGAAGTATTATGAAAGCTATCTTTTATCAAACAAAAACATTATTCTAGTTGGAGTAAGTTTTGATATGCAAGAGAGAAATATCAATGAATATGTTATTAAACAACTGGATTTAAAAGAGAATGATTAAATTAAATAACATTAACTTTACTGAATATTTTTTTACTTCTTAAAATAAGGTTTTATTTTAAGAAGTAACTTAACCAATGTCTTTTATTTTTTGTTGGTGACAGGTCTTTTGATCGAGTTTTTAAGGCTTGCATTACCAACAGCAAATATTTTTGTTTCTTTTGCTCCAAGTGTTACTGTTATAGTTTTATTTTGAACTGTAACCCCGTCATTACCAAGTAAATTTTTTAGATTTGCACCATCAGACATATTACTTTCTGCTCTTATTTTTATGGTTCTTGTCTGGTTTGAGTCAGAGTTATTTAATAAGGTGATCACATCATCATTACTATTTCCAGTAGTTCTCAAAAATCCGT
>JACMQJ010000228.1 GCA_014377055.1 Candidatus Sericytochromatia bacterium | reverse complement strand
CTTGCTAGATGTGCTACAAGTATTCAACTTGCAGCTGAAAATGCAGGTATTGGTGAAAATGATCGTGATGAATTAGTTGATTATTTTTTAAATGGATATAATAATAACTTAAACCGTCTACAAACTAACTTGTCCGAATTAAATCAACCAATTTCTGACAAATATTTGACTAAGCCTATTAGCAAAGCTATAAATAAAGTATCTAATTATTCTTCAAATCAATTTATGCAAGATATGATTAAAAATGGCAGTTTTATTTTAAATGATAAAATAACCTCTATATCCACTGATATAAAAACATCTGTAACACTAGCTGTTAATAATTATCTATCTCTCAAAAAAAATACTTCTCTAAGAGTAAAAGATGTTGCAGCTCGTATAGCTGGTAAAGGTAGTCTTGGTAAATATAGATATATTGTATTACTTGGAGATCCAAAACAAAAAATTAGTGATTTTATATTAGAATTAAAAGAAGCATCACAGCCATCTTCTACAATTGCCATAGGAAGCTTGTCAGGTAATCAAGCTCAAAGAGTTGTTCAAGCAAATAAATATTTTGTATCATTATCTGATCCTTATCTTGATACAATTAAAATTAATAATATAGATTTTTTTATTAAGCAATTAAACCCTGATGAAAAAGTTGATTTATCCAAAATGGATAAAAAATCAGATTTTAAAGAATTTTTAGATACAGTAGCTTATGTTGTAGCCAGAGCAAATGCTAGATCAGGTAAATACTTTGATATATTAAAAGATTTTAAACAGTCACAAGCTAATATTTCTCAATTTTCCAAACAATACAGCAAGCAAGTTAAACAAGATTTTGAAGCTTTTAAAAACAATCATTAAAATATAATATCAGTAATAATTATTTTTAGAAATTTAAATAAGTTGTTTGATACAAAAGCTTATGATATAATGCTTTCCCGTTAGCTAAGTAATTAATTTCCGATAGGTTTGTATTGTAATGGCAAAAATTAAATGTAAAGAGTGTAGAGCAGTAGCAGAAGAAACAGAATCTTACTGCCCTGGTTGTGGAGCTATTTTTGTTGCTCCATTTATTTATATTGACGATGAAAAAAAGTTAGCTCAAGCTGTAGCTCCAAAAACTAAGTCTTCTGAAGAAATGAGTGTTGAAGAACATATTCATGCTTTAGATGAAAAATGTCATGATATAAGAGATGAGTTAGTAAAACTACGTCATGATATTAATGAAAAAGCTAATGAATGCATGAGATGCTTTACTGCTGCTGGTATTGCTAGAGCCAAAGAATTTGATGATGATATAGCTAATATTCTTTATAAAAGAAAAGAAAATCTTGAAGATAATGAAATGGTTTTTAATGAATATAAAGCTATTCTTGAAAAAATAGAAACTAAATTAAATTCACTTGAATCTGCAAAAGAAGAATTAGAAAAATACAAAAAAAATAAAGTTAAATAATATAACAATAAATGGAATCTACTCTGCCGGGCTTACAATTTAACTTAGTTCCTTCAATATTTTTGATAATTTTTTGTCTGATTATGGTTGCTTTACTTGCTAGTTCAGAGGCAGGTATTTTGTCTGTCAATAAAATAAGAATAAAAAATCTTGAAAATAATGGTGACTCCAAAGCTAAGGCTGTTAATGACTTATTAAAATTTCATGATAAGCTTTTTGCAACGATACTTACTGTAGAAAACGCTTTTATTATTTTTGCTTCATCAGTAAGTGCAACTATTGCCCAAAAATATTTTGGCGAAGCTGGTACTTTGATAGCCTCATTTTTTATGACTATCTTAATCGTAATTTTTGGTGAAATAACTCCCAAAACTTTTGCTGCTCAAAATCCAGAAATGGTTGCTTTAAATGCAGCTAAACCAATTAGAGGATTAGTAACTTTTTTTACTTATCCAGTATTCTTATTAACTTCAAGTACAAAATTTTTGATTTTTATCTTGAATAGTTTGGGAATTGGTACAAAAGATAATGACCATAACTCTATTACCGAAGGTGATATAAGGATGATGATTGATGAAGGTCATTTACATCAAAGTGAAAGAGATATGTTGCAAAATGTTTTTGATTTTGGTGATGATTTGGTTGAGCGAGCTATGATTTCTAGGACTATGATCAGTGCTATACCTGATGATTGTACAGTTAGAGAATCATTAATTGAAATGATCAATGAAGGATATTCAAAATATCCTGTCTATCATGAATCCCTTGATAATATAATAGGATTGGTCTATTTAAAGGATATTATTTCCAAAATCTTAGAAAAAGAAGAGGTTAATAATGAATTAATCGAAAAATTTATTAAGCCTGCTGTTTTTATACCTGAAAATAAGAAAATAAGTGATACATTACAAATGATGCGTCAAAAAAGGATTCAAATGTGTATTGTCACAGATGAATATGGTGGTACAGAAGGTCTAATAACGGTTCAAGATATTATCGAAAGAATATTTGGTGAGATGGGTGGAGATCTTGGTAATGCAGAAGAAGATGAAGATATAGAAACAGTTGATGATAAAACTTTTGTTCTAAACGGTATAGCGACAATTGAAGATATTAAAGAAGAGTTAGGAATAGACTTACCTGAAGGTGATTATCAAACAATAGCTGGATTTATTCTTCAACAACT
>JACMQJ010000227.1 GCA_014377055.1 Candidatus Sericytochromatia bacterium | reverse complement strand
TAAAAAGATTATATGGAGCAAAGCTTTGGATACCAACATATTTTGTACATGCAATAAACATTTGTTCAGTTGAATATTCTTTTTTACAACATTTGCAAGCCTTAAATGATTTCATATTATCTTCTCCAAATTTACACTAACTTTGATACTCTTACGTATTTTTAAGTTAATCTCTCTACTTCTTTATATTTATTATATTACTTCAAGGTAAAGAGAAAATTATTATCTAATTTACTTTTAATTAAATTTGAGAGAAGTTTTCCTTAACCTTTTAAGCTGCTTGGTTGGCATCTTTTAATTTTAGAGTTTGTAATCTCCTAATAAAAACACCAGGTTTTTCGTAGCCACTAAGGGTTAATTCTTCTATAACTTTTCCTGATTTATCAATGAATACAACTGCTGGTAGTCCAACTATTCCATATTTATTAAAAAGATTTTTTATGTCTGGTGTTAATTTTGTTGCATCAATTTTTATATTAATATTATTACTCATCTCTTTGATAACATCTTTATCTGTATAAGTGTACTTATCAAGCTCAATACATGAAGGACACCAATCAGCATAAAAATCAATCATTATAAATTTATTTTCAAGCTTTGCTTTCTTAATTCCTTCTTCCTCTGTTTTTAGCCAAGTGAGTGTCGCTTTATCATCTTTTTTATTATCTGTTTTTGAATCACTCTGAATATTTGCTACATAAAGATTATTACCAAGAACATTTTTTGCAGCTAATGAATTAACAAATAGATAAATCCCTGTTAATAAAATCAAAATACTTGCACTTTTTTGTAATTTAACTGTTGAGGTTGAGTTTTGTTCTATCTTATCAAAAAATCCAACAAAAGTTGCAACTATAACTAAAAATCCACCTATAATTAAGGTGAAAATATCATAAGGTAAAATAGGTCTTAAATAATAAAAAGCAACGCCAAACATCCCTAAGCCCATTAGTTTTTTGATATTTTCCATCCATCCACCAGCTCTAGGTAAATTTACTAGAGCATTCGAGAATGTACCAAAAATAACCAATATTAAGCCCATGCCTATGGCAAAAGTAAATAATAACCAAAATCCTAAAAATACATTTTTAGTTTGGGCAACATAAGTAAGCATACTAACAATAACAGGGCCTACACATGGTGTCGCAATTAGACCCGAAATCAAACCCATGACAGCTACATTAAAATAATTACCTTTGGTTTGCTTTTGATATATCTTGGATAATCTTGTCTGGATAACTGATGGAACTTGTACATAAAAAACATCCAACATACTTAAACCCATTAAAAAGAAAATAATTGCAATAGATGAAACCATGATTGGATTTTGTAAAAGAGAACCAAAAAGAGAGCCTGTAAGTGCTGCAAAAACGCCTAAAATAGCATAAGTAATTGCTATACCCAGTATATAAACAATTGATAAACTAAAACTTTGCCAAACGCTTTTGGTATTTTTTGCTCCAATTACTCCAATAGTTATTGGTAACATTGGAAAAATACAGGGTGTAAGACTGGTAAGTAATCCTCCAGCAAAAGCTAATAAAAAGGCTAAAAAGATATTTTTATTAACTGCCTCAGCAAAATCATTTTTAGCTTTTGGTTCTGTTTGAGCTTCACCAATAATAATTAGCTTAGTAGTTTCAAAAACTATTTTTTTTTTACAACTTCAAAGGGAATTGAAACATTTTTTTCTTGGGGTATGTAACAAATAGTTTTGGAGCATCCTTGAAAATTAACAGTTGAAGCTAATTGCATTTTTCCTGATTTGGCTTGAGGAGTAACTTCAACAGGCACACTTACAGTAAAAGATTTGTGATAAATTTGTTTGTTTAATTTAGTAAATTTATCCATTTTTGTTTCTGATTTTGGAAAAACAGGTTTACCAATTTTTACACCTGATATAGGTTTTATTTTTAATGACAAGCTATCTTTATATAAATAACTTCCTTCATCTATTTTGAATGTAAGTAATAAATTTGTTTTTGAATTATTTTCTACTTTATTATTTTTTAAAGTTACTGTTGCTTCAAAGGGTAATTTAATTTTACCAGTAATAAAGCCTTCAGCAAAAACGGGAACAGTAAATAAAATACCTATAATCAATGCCATTATAGTTTTAATAAATCTAACTCTTATCATAAATCCTCTATTCAATATTAAATAAACTATTTAGCAAAAATATTTATAAATACTTTAGTCTATCTTAGTTTTACATCAACTTTCTTTTTAAAAGACAATAGCTACAAATAAGTTAACTTTGCCCTATTGTATTATACAGATATTTGTCTTTTGTATCCAAAAAATTAATAAACAAAAAAGCCTCTTGATAATTAATTATCAAGAGGCTTTTTTGTTTATTTTTTATCCACCAAAACTGATTGCAACATTGCCAATAGATTGAATCTTTATTTTAGG
>JACMQJ010000226.1 GCA_014377055.1 Candidatus Sericytochromatia bacterium | reverse complement strand
GAATTAATGGTAGTAATAGTTATTATAGGTATATTAGTAGCGATTGCTTTACCTAATTTTATTGCAGCTCAAGATAGAGCAAAAGTTGCAAGTGTAAAGTCAAATATGCACACATTACAAACAGGTGCAGAAACTTATGCAGTAGATAATGCTGGCGTTTATGCTGATTCTCTAACTGGTACACCAGGTGCAACTGCTAACATTTTGGTAACTGAGGCTAAAAATAAAAAATATTGGAAAGATTTTAAGAATCCATTTTCTGGTACTATAGGGGGATCATCAACTGGTGCTTATGCAGATTTAGGTCAATTAACAAGTGCGTTACCAGCTAGCACAGTACTTACTTCAGTTGTTGCTGCTGGTGGTACTGGAACTGCAGGAGCTTTGAATACAGGATTTACAGCCTATGGTAATCCTACCAACACTACTGCAGGTAACAGAACTTCTTATGCTGTATATGGTACAAGTAAAGATACAACAACAACTGGTGTTGGTGTTCCTGTAACAGAAAAAGGAACTCTTTTGTTCGCTTTAAGCAATAGCTAAATAAAATAATTATAATAAGCTATCACTCAATCTAATTTTCGTCTAAAAATTCTAACTAACCCATAAATAAACAAAATAATCCCTAAGATAATCAAAACTAATATTCCTAATAAAATATACATTGTCATAGGAAATATCTTAAAATTAGATTCAGTGATGGTTTCCCAATTTTCTGAGTGACTAGTAACTTTACTCTTATCAATTTCTGAATAATAATTTTTATAATTTGCTTTTATCTTATCAAACTTAAATTTATCTGTTTTATCTTTGTATCGGATGATAATATTATCATTTTCACTTGGTTCCAAATTTGAAAATTTATAACGAATAGAGTTACTTTCTTTATCATATTCTAAAGTACTTTTTGGCAAAACACCAACAATATCATCTCTGTTCAAACCATCCATAAGATTTATATTTATATTTCCATGAGATATTTTATTTTTCCAAAGTTTTCCAGACTCAAGTATATAGGCAAAACCATTTCCATCTGATGTATCATAACCCATGTGTAAATGAGCAAAGTGTGTATCTACCATATAATAGACAGTTATTTTTGTTAACTTTTTTGCTTCAAATCTATTATTCCAGACATACCATTTGTTGAGGGTAGATTTTTTTTCTAAATTACTCTTTAATAAACTAACAGATACTTTTTTTTTATCTATATATACTTCTAAGTTACTAAGCTCATTAAAAATGACATTATCCAAAACCTTATTAATAAAAATACCATTCTCTGGATAACCTACATGTATATTGATATTTTTTTGAGAAGTATTTAACATATAGTATTCACCTCTTACTATAGCAAAACCTGGATACAAATTTACTTTTATATTTTCACTTTGCATTTCAATTTGTTCTGAATCTTTTACATCCTCAGAAAAAGCAGGTAATAAAGTTCTAGCTGTGCCAACATTCCAAAAACCTGGCATACCAGCATTTGCCATAACATTTGTTGTATTAAAAAGTAATGGTAAAACTATTAGGCTCTTGAGAATAAATTTTTTCATATCTTCATTAAATAACCATAACTAATTTTGATTTTGATCGGCAAAAGTATAAAATCTTGCAGGTCGATGATTTCCTTCTCTTTTGTATTCTTCAGTAGCTTTGAGTAAATCAAGAGATAATATTTTTTTACGAAAATTTCTTTTATCCATCTCTTTATTTAAAATAATTTCATAGGTTTTT